>JACFND010000056.1 GCA_019455045.1 Flavobacteriia bacterium | reverse complement strand
TGTGGTTAAACTTCTTGTAAATATAACCATGCAAAACTAATAGCCTGTCGAAGCCTCATTCGTATCCCTCCATCTCCCGATCAAAAAAGTCAAAAGCTTTTCCGATCAGATCAGCGATTTCGGCTTCCAGATCGACTCCTTCTTCCTCTTCAATCGCATCAAACCATTCGACTTCCTCGGTTTCCACATCGAGCAGGAAACGCGGAAATTCTGTGTGAAGTATAAATATCTTATCCGGAAATTCGGAATTGTCGGCAATCAGAAATTCAGGTGTTTCCATAAATCAGTCTTTTTGTTTGTTTATGATAGCGTAAAAATAACATAATTGCTGAAACTGTCAAACCGCAAAACAAACCAATCCACATTCCGACTGCCTGCATCCTGAAATGAATCGCAAGCAGCATCCCGAGCGGCAATGCGATCAGCCAGTAGGAAATAAAAGTGATAATCGAAGGAACCAGTACATCCTGCATTCCTCTCAAAGCACCGAGCGTCACCTGCTGAATTCCGTCAGAAAGCTGAAAAAATGCAGCGATGATCAGCAGCTG
Source organism: Flavobacteriia bacterium (assembly GCA_019455045.1). Classification (GTDB taxonomy): domain Bacteria; phylum Bacteroidota; class Bacteroidia; order Flavobacteriales; family Weeksellaceae; genus Moheibacter. The sequence goes on along the minus strand of JACFND010000056.1, from coordinate 13,512 downwards.
TGCTGCCAGCAGTATCACTTCCCGATTGTCGAGATACAGATAGGGCAGTTGAAATCTGAAAATCACCATCAGAATTCCGCAAATCAGCATAAAACCGATGGCCATGATGATGGTCGAAAGACCTGCCGATCTCAGCGTTCGATAGTCTTTCAGACCCAACTGATATCCCACACGGACGGTTGCGGCAACACTCAGTCCCATACACATCATAAATGAGGCAGAGGCCAGACTGATTGCAATCTGATGTGCTGCCAGATTGGTTTTTGCAGACTGAATATCGAGCGGACTGTCGCCCAGTGCATAACCGCAAACAAATGCTGCACCTGCAAAAGCACTGACTTCAAAAAACGAACTGAGCGCGGTTGGAATTCCGAGCTTCAAAAGCTGTCTGATGATGTTTGATTTTAATTTCCCGAATTTCACATAACGCATATACTGTTTTGTCTTTTTGAAATTAAACAGTACAAACAGCATCACCAGCATCATACTGATCCTGGCCGCAAAAGTTCCCCAGCCGGCGCCGCTGACTTCCATTCTCGGCATACCGAGATAGCCGAAGATCAGACCGTAATTCATCACCACATTGACGATATTTCCGATGATGGTCGCAATCGTTACCGGAATGGTGAGCGAAAGACCTTCCGAAAATTGTCTGAAAGTCTGAAAAATCATAATCGGAATCATCGACCAGGCCATGATTGAAAGAAATGGTATGCTCATATCGATCACATCAGTCGGCTGACCCATCCGATAGAGTAGCGGACCCGACAGCTCGAGAAAGGTCAGCAGAATAACGGCAAGAATCAAATTCAGCACCAGCCCGTGGGTAAAGATTTCACCCGCTTCGGTTCTGTTTTTTCTAGCATCAGCCGCTGCAATCAGCGGAGAGATGGCAAAGCTGAAACCAAATGCGACGACCAGCGCGGTCATAAAGACAGCATTTCCGATCGAGACTGCGCCGAGCGCTGTTTTTCCGAGATTCTCGTCCACCACATAATCAAATCTTCCGCCCAGACCGCCCACCATAAAGTTATCCACCAGATTCACAGTGATCTGGCCTGCCTGGGTGATCATAACAGGTACGGCAAGTTTCAGATTTCGTTTCAGATGTTCCCGATAAGTCACTTGGAAATTGATTTTAAAGTTTGCAAAAGTAGGAATAAAAAAATCCTCCATTGAATGAAGGATTTTAAACTAATCAATATTTAAATTTACTTTCTCTTATTGATTTGAAACTGCTGCATTCGGATTTTCTTTAACCACTCCTTTGATTCTGAAGATCTTTCTGGCTTCTGTAACCGCATTTGAGTTGATGGTCACTGTTTTGTTAAATGCGCCAGGTCTTGTCGTGGTGGTGTACTGAACCGTCATAGGAGCAGTTTTTCCCGGTGCGATCGGGTCTTTTGGCCATGTAGGCACGGTACAGCCGCAGCTGGCTTTTGCATCTGAAATAATCAGAGGCTTGTCGCCTGTATTTTTAATCTGTACAGTCGTGACAGCTTTCCCTCCGTATTCTATTGTTCCCAAATCCACATTGGATTCGCTGATTTCAATTTCCTGAGCTGACATCAGCGCGATTCCGCCTAACAAAAAAGCGCCTGTAAGTATTAATTTCTTCATTTGATTGTGTTTTTATTAAACAAATTTAAAAATTTAAATTTAATATAGTAATTTCAAAGCTTAAATTTGCAAACTGTATAAACAAAAACAATACCAAGATAATGGAGATAGCCACCAAGTACAATCCCGGAAATGTAGAGCAGAAATGGTACGATTACTGGCAGCAGAACGGATATTTTTATTCAAAGCCCGATCATCGGAAACCCTATACCATCGTGATCCCGCCGCCAAATGTGACCGGCGTCCTTCACATGGGCCATATGCTGAACAATACCATTCAGGATGTACTGATCAGACGTGCCAGAATGAAAGGTTTCAATGCCTGCTGGGTACCCGGAACAGACCATGCTTCGATTGCAACCGAAGCAAAAGTGGTGGCAAAACTGAAAGAAGAAGGAATTTCAAAATTCGAAATCGGAAGACAGAAATTTCTTGAACACGCCTGGGAATGGACTCACAAACACGGAGGTGTGATTCTGGAACAGCTCAAAACTTTGGGCTGCTCATGCGACTGGAACCGTACCAAATTTACAATGGACGACGATCTGTCAGAATCTGTGACCAAGGTGTTTGTCGATCTTTACAACAAAGGTCTGATTTATCGCGGTTACCGAATGATCAATTGGGATCCGGAAGCAAAAACAAATATTTCTGATGAAGAAGTGGTGTACAAAGAAATGCAGGGAAAACTGTATTTTCTGAGATACTATATAGAAGGTACAAATGATTTTATCGTAGTGGCGACCACCCGCCCCGAAACGATTTTTGGTGATACAGCCGTCTGCATCAATCCGAACGATGAAAGATATAGCCATTTGAAAGGAAAAAGAGTGATTGTTCCGATTGCCGGCCGTTCTGTTCCTGTGATCGAGGATGATTATGTGGATATCGAATTTGGAACCGGCTGTCTGAAAATTACACCTGCACACGATCCGAATGACTATGAGATCGGGTTGAGACATGATTTGGAAATGATCAATTCGATCAGTGAGGATGCGACTTTGAACGATTACGGTCTGCATTATTCGGGTATGGACCGGTTTGTTGTCAGAAAAAAGATCGAGGTTGAACTCGGTGAAAAAAATCTGCTTGAAAAAGTTGAAAATTATACCAACAAAGTCGGAACTTCTGAAAGAACAGGCGCGGTGATTGAACCCAGACTGTCGGTTCAGTGGTTTCTGAAAATGAAAGATCTTTCAAAACCGGCGCTTGACAATGTGATGAACGACAACATTCGTTTTCATCCGTCAAAATTCAAAAATACATACAGACACTGGATGGAGAATGTTCACGATTGGAATATTTCGCGTCAGTTGTGGTGGGGACACAGGATTCCTGCTTTTTATTACGGTGAAGGTTCTGAAGATTTTGTGGTGGCGCTCAACAAACAGGATGCGCTCAGAATCATTGAAGATGAAAAACATCTGCATCTGACCGAAGAAGATTTGAGACAGGACGAGGATGCGCTCGATACCTGGTTTTCTTCATGGCTTTGGCCGATTTCGGTTTTTGACGGAATCAACGATCCGAACAATGAAGAAATCAATTATTATTATCCGACCAACGATCTGGTGACCGGACCCGACATTATGTTTTTCTGGGTGGCTCGAATGATCATTGCAGGTTATGAATACAGAAATGAATATCCGTTCAAAAATGTGTATTTCACAGGAATCGTTCGTGACAAACAGGGCAGAAAAATGTCAAAATCGCTCGGAAATTCGCCCGATCCGATCGAACTGATGAAAGAATATGGAGCGGATGCGGTTCGTGTAGGCATGCTGCTGACTGCGCCTGCCGGAAACGATTTGCCGTTTGATACCGATCTGTGTTTGCAGGGAAGAAATTTTGCAAACAAAATCTGGAATGCTTTCCGTCTGATCAAAGGCTGGGAGGTAACCGACGAGATTGATACACCGGCTGAAAATGAATTTGCGCTGAAGTGGTTTGGTGTGAAATTCAATTCGGTTTTGACTGAAATCGAAGATCATTATCAGAAATACAGAATTTCGGATGTGCTGATGTCGGTTTACAAACTGATTTGGGATGATTTCTGTTCCTGGTATCTGGAAGCGATCAAACCCGAATACGGAAAACCGATAGACAAACGGACTTATGATGCAACGATTTCAAATCTTGAAAACTTTCTGAAAATCCTTCATCCGTTTATGCCTTTTCTGACCGAAGAAATCTGGCAGTCTGTCGGTCCGCGTGAAAAAGAAGATGCGCTGATCGTTTCGGCATATCCCGAACCGGATGTATTTGACAATGAGATTCTTTCAAAATTTGATTTCTCGGCTGAAATCGTTTCGGGTGTTCGAGCAATCAGAAATGAAAAAGGAATTTCACCAAAAGAAAAACTTGAACTTTTTGCTTCGACGGAAATTCAAAACAGTTTTGACAATGCTTTGGTTCAGAAACTTTCAAATACAGCTTTGCAATTTTCAAATGAATTTCCGGAAAAAGGTTTCAGCTTCAGGGTTGGGACTTCTGAATTCTTTATTCCCGCGACCGAAAATATAGATTTGGAAGCCGAGCGCGAAAAACTGGAAAAAGAAAAAGAATATCTGGAAGGATTTCTAAGGTCTGTCCGAAACAAACTTTCAAATCAGAAATTTGTAAATGGTGCACCCGAAGCCGTTGTCAATGCCGAAAGAAAAAAGGAATCTGATGCTTTGGAAAAAATCGCGCTGATTGAGGAGCAGTTGAGGGGGATGTAATGTTTTTTAAAGGCTTTCTTTTTCTTTCCTGATCTGATTTAAGAAATAGGAAGGTTTTAGCTTTGTTTCTTCATAAAATGCGATTGAAAACTGTCTTGCATTTGTATAGCCGCAAATTTCAGCTAAAGCCTGTATGGTATAATGTCTGTATTGAGGTTCTTTTTTTAATAAATTTATTACATAATTGATTCTAAGACCATTTAAGTAAGAATTGAAATTCTTTTCTTTTTGAGAATTGATTACTTTAGAAAGGTAAGTGGTGTTGGTTTTTAATTTCTTTGGTTTTACTAACTTTGGCTTGTCAGTTTTAATTTGGGCTGAATGAAATGATTCGGTTTGATGAAATTGAAAATCAGAGATTGAATTAAAATCAGTGAAACGATATTATGAATTTAGAAAACCGAAAATCTTCGGAATGGAAAATATTTCAGCCTTATTTCAAACAGATTGAAGTTCCTGCGAAAACAGTTCTTCTGGAGGAAGGCGAAATTTCAAAAACTCTGTATTATATTGAAAAAGGATGTCTGAGAACCTGGGTCAATAACGACGGAAAGGAAATTACCACCCAATTCTTTTTTGAAAATGAAAGCGTTGGTTCGTTTGAAAGTTTCAGAACCGGTCGACCGAGTCTGTACAGTATTGAAAGCCTGGAAGTCTGTGTTTTACAGACAATTTCACAAAAAGATTTTCAAAAAGCCATAAAGGATTCAGCTGAATTGAATAAAGAATTGGAAGAACATCTGTTCAGACGGCTCTTTCAGGCACAGCAGCTTTTTTATTCCTATCTGAAAAATTCACCTCAGGAACGGTATCAGGAACTAATTAAAAAACAACCTCAAATTTTAAAGCGTGTTCCCCAGCATTATATCGCATCTTATTTGGGAATCACATCGGTTTCACTGAGCCGGATTCGAAACAGAAAGTGATTTATTAACAATTGTTATCGTCGTTTGGCCCTTCTTCAACTCAATTTTGCACTGTAATTCAAACAGTGAACAAATGAAAACAGTTGTTGTATTTAATCATCCATACGAAGGCAGTTACTGCAATGCAATTTTGGAATCGGTCATCAAAGGTCTGTATAAGGCCAAACACGAAGTGGATTTGATTCATCTTGACAGAGACGAATTTAATCCGAGAATGACTGCAGAAGATTTGAAAGCATTTGTTGCGCATCAGCAGACTGATCCGAAGCTGATTGATTATTCCGAACGATTAAAAACCGCAGATCATTTGATTTTTATTTTTCCGATCTGGTGGGATATTATGCCGGCTGCAACCAAAGGATTTATCGATCGGGTATTGTCGCCGGGTGTTGTGTACGACCATCATCCGAGAGGTTTCGGACTAATTCCCCTTTTGAATAATTTGAAAAGCATCACGCTGATTACAACGATGAACAAACCACGGATTTTATACGCTTTGCTGATTGGAAATCTGATCCGTAAAGTAATGGTCATAAGTATTTTTAAAACGATGGGTTATAAAAATGTTAAGTGGATCAGTTTTACATCGGTTAAAAGGGTGAAGCGTGAGAAACGGCAGAAATGGCTAAAAAGTCTTGAAATCAGATTTTCGAATTTCTAAAAATTAATATGAAAAAAATCAGTTTGGTCAGTTTAAAAAACTGTTTTATTTTTGCGCTTGACAAAATTGTCAAACAATAAAGTTAAATAAAATTGTTAAAACACAATGGCAAATCAAAAAGATGACATTGAAACCGAAGAGCTGATCAAACGAACGGCAAAAAAACTGTTTTTTGAAGAAGGGAAATTCAATGCAACCACTCAGGAGATTGCTGATTCGGCAGGCGTCAACCGCACGCTGATCAATTATTATTTCAGATCGAGAGACAATCTTTTCAATCTGGTTTTTGAAGATGCAATCAAAAGCGAAGAAGAGCTGAGAGAAACCATTCTGAATTCGGATATGCCTTTTAAACAAAAGATAGAAGCCTATATCGAAGCTTCGATCAATCAGGCAATCGAGTATCCGTATCTCGAAACCTATATCGTTTCAAAAATCAATGAAGGCGTTTTTTATAAGGAAGAAAAGGATTGGGACTGTTTTTTTGATAAATTTTTTAATGAACTCAAAAATGAAATTAAAAAAGGAAACGTTGAAGAAATCGAACCAATCCAGTTTGTGCTGAATATCGCATCACTGATTTCATTTCCGCTGGCAGTCCGACCGCTTTTTCAAAGCACGATGAAGATTTCGGATGAGGATTTTGACCGGATCATCAGTGAAAGAAAAGAAATAATCATGAAAATGGTGTTTAAAAATTAAATTATGAAAAAGAAATTTCAAATCATACTGATACTGCTGCTGTCGTTTTCAGTCAACGCACAGGAAACCGCCCGTATTTCATTGAAAGATGCGGTGGATTATGCTTTGCAAAACAAATCGGATGCAAAAAAAGCACAGCTTCAGATCGAAAACAGTGAATATCTGATCGAAGAGGCGAGGGCAGGCGCATTTCCGAGCATCAATGCACACGGAGGTTTGACCTACAATCCGATTCTTCAGGAAACAGCCATACCGACCAGTGGTTTTCCGGGCGGTGATCAGCTGTCAGATCCGTTTATAATCCTTGCAATGGGACAAAAATGGAACTCGGTTGTCGGTGTGACGCTCAATCAGAATTTGTTTGACCAAACGGTTTTTACAGGTCTGAAAGCCGCAAAAACCACCAGAGAATTTTATCGGATCAATGCACAACTGACTGAAGAACAGATCATAGAAAGAGTGGCAACCGCTTATTACAATGTGTTTGTCCAGAAAGAACAGCTGACCACCATAGAGGAAAGCATTGAAAATATGACACGCAGCCGTGATGTGATCAAAAGTCTTTTTGAAAACGGATTGGCAAGAGAAATCGATCTTGACCGTGTGAATGTTCAGCTATCAAATCTGAATTCTACCCGTCAGCAGCTGATCAATGCGGTTTCACTGACCGAATATGCACTCAAATTCTATATGGGTATGCCGATTGCGCAGCCCATCGAATTGTATGAAAATGATTTCAGGGTCGAACAGCTGCTGCTTGGCGAGAGCACAAATATTGAAGACAGAACCGAATTCAAAGTTTTGAAAAAACAGCAGGAACTGCTTCAGCTTCAAAAAGAAGCAAACAAAGCTGCTTTCTATCCGAAATTGAGTCTGACCGCATCTTACAGTTATATGGGACAGGGCGACCGTTTTCCGATCGGAGCCAATCTGAACAAAGGCGTTTACTGGTCAGATTTTTCATCGATCGGTCTGAATCTTTCGGTGCCTATTTTTAACGGTTTTGCAATCAAAGCAAGGGTCAGTCAGGCAGACATTCAGCTGAGAGAACTGGAACAGGAACTTGCAGACACCCGGCTGTCGCTCGATCTGGAATACAACAATGCAAAATCAAGAATTGAAAATTCATATACCGACATTGAAAACCAGCAGCAGAATGTGGATCTTGCCCAAAAAGTCGTTGACAATACCGAAAACAATTACAAACTGGGTCTTGCCAATCTGACCGATCTGATCGAATCACAGAATGCGCTGGTCAGTGCAAAAAACAATTATTCAAATGCAGTTTTGGAATTCAAACTTGCTGAAGTCCAGCTGTTAAAATCAAAAGGAGAATTAAATACTTTAAAATAATCACACCGAAATAATGAAAACAATCAAAAAAATCGGAATCGCAATCGCAGTCATCGGCCTGATCGTTTTGGCAGGATTTAAACTGGCGGCAAACAAAAAGAAATCTCAGGAAGAAACCCGTATCGTTGCACAGTCCAACGACAGCATATCGGTCAATGTTTCAAAAGTAGAATACCGCGACATCAACACTTCTTATGTTGCAAACGGAACATTTGAACCTTTTCAGGAATTGAATTTTCCGTCCGAAGTATCCGGCAAAGTCATCCGTGTACTGGTCGATGAGGGAAGTTATGTCAAAGCCGGTCAGACACTTGCGGTGATTAGAGCAGACCAGCAGTCGATCGATCTTTCCGCGGCAGAAGCTGCTTATCAGAATGCGCTGACCGACAATCAGAGATATGAAAATGCACTCAAAACCGGCGGTGTGACCCAGCAGCAGGTGGATGCGTCAAGACTTCAGCTGAAAAATGCAAAGGCACAGCTAGATCATGCCAGAATCAAGGTGGGTGATATGCAGGTCAGAGCGACGATCAACGGCGTGGTCAATCAGCGGCTGATCGAACCCGGTTCTTATGTTTCGCCCGGAACTGCCATGTTTGAAATCGTGAATGTGTCAAGTCTGAAACTCAGAGTTGAAGTCGATGAAAATCATGTCGTCAATTATAAGGTGGGTGACAATATCAAGGTGAAAGCGAGTGTTTATCCTGACAAAGAATTTGTCGGAAAAATCAGTTTTATTGCACCAAAAGCAAGTTCATCACTGAATTTCCCGGTGGACATCCGCGTATCAAACGGAGCCGGCAACGAATTGAAAGCAGGTATGTACGGAACTGCAATGTTCTCATCGGCTGATGATGAAACCCAGAACAAACCGGTGCTGACACTGAGCCGTGATGCATTTGTCGGCGGTTTGAGCAGCGGTGAAGTCTTTGTCATCAATGACGGAAAAGCACATCTGAAAAAAATCGTCAGCGGCAGAAAGTTTGGCGATTGGGTTGAAGTTTTGGACGGACTCAAAGACGGAGAAACCGTTGTGACTTCGGGTCAGGTCAATCTGGATGAAGGAGCTGTAGTTAAAATTATTAAACAAGACTGAATTAGACATTAGACCAATAGACGTTAGACTAACAGACATTAGACTTTAGACATAATACGAAAGAAATGAATCTACCCGAAATATCTATCAAACGACCGACGCTGGTCGCAGTGCTGTTCACCATCCTCACTCTGGGCGGTCTGTTTTCATACACCCAGCTGGGTTATGAGCTGATCCCGAAATTTGAAGTGAATGTGGTGACAATTTCAACCGTTTATCCGGGTGCATCGCCATCCGAGATTGAAAATACGGTGACCAAAAAAGTTGAGGATGCGGTGTCTTCGCTCGAAAATATCAAAAAGATAGAATCCAAGTCTTATGAGAGTTTTTCGATGGTGATGGTACAGCTCAATCCGGGAACCGATACCGATCTGGCGCTCAATGACGCACAGCGTAAGGTGAATGCAATTCTCAAAGACCTGCCGGATGATGCGGATCCGCCTTCACTGGTCAAATTCTCGCTCGACGACCTGCCGGTGGTGACCATCGCAGCAACTGCCCAAATGACGGATACAGAATTTTTTGATTTGCTCGACAATAAAATACAACCGGTGCTGTCAAGGGTTCCGGGTGTGGCTCAGGTCAATCTGATCGGCGGACGTGAAAGAGAAATTCAGGTCAATCTGAATCAGGACAAACTCGAAGGCTACGGATTGTCTATCCTTGAGGTCAATCAGGTAATTCAGCAGTCAAATCTCGATTTTCCGACAGGAAGTCTGAAAACCAGAGAAAATTCAACTTTGATTCGTCTTTCGGGTAAATACCAGACTTTGAACGAATTGAGAAATTTGGTGATCAGCAACAAAAACGGAGTACAAATCCGTCTTTCAGATGTGGCAGATGTACGTGATACCCAAAAGGATGCAGAGAAAATTGCAAGACTCAACCAAAGCGATGCGATACTGATTCAGGTGATGAAACAATCGGATGCAAACGCGGTTGCGGTGAGTGAAGGAGTTGCCGCATCGGTCAAAAAGATTGAAACCGATTATGAAAAACAAAATCTTAAACTTAAAATTGCAAACGATACCTCCGAATTTACACTGGCTGCCGCCGAACATGTGATGTTTGACCTGTTTCTGGCCATCTTTCTGGTGGCGATGGTGATGCTGCTTTTCCTCCACAGTTTGAGAGACGCATTTATCGTGATGGTGTCGATACCGGCATCACTGATTGCAACATTTATCGGAATTTATTTTATGGGTTATACCCTCAACCTGATGAGTCTGGTGGCATTGTCGCTGGTGGTGGGTATCCTGGTCGATGATGCGATAGTGGTGGTTGAAAACATCCACCGTCATTTGGAAATGGGGAAAAATAAATTCAGAGCGGCTTTTGACGGTGCATCCGAAATCGGATTTACAGTCTTTGCCATCACTTTGGTGATCATCGTGGTATTCCTGCCGATCTCAATGAGCAACGACCTGGTTTCAAACATCATCAAAGAATTTTGTGTGACGGTGATGATTGCAACCGGATTCTCGCTGCTGGCATCGTTTACCATCGTTCCCTGGCTGTCGTCCCGCTTTGGAAAACTGCACAGAATGACCGGTAAAAATGTTTCTGAAAGATTTATACTCGCTTTTGAAAAACAGTTGGACCGTTTCACCCATTGGATTTCAAATCTGCTGAAATGGAGTCTGAAAAACAGAACCACCAAACTGACCACACTCGGCATTGCAGTTTTGCTGTTTTTTGGCTCATTTTCGCTGGTCGGCGCCGGATTTATCGGTTTTGAATTTTTCCCGAAACTCGACAAAAACGAATTTCTTGTTCAGATAGAATTACCAAAAGATGCATCGCTCGAGCAGACCAATTTCACGATACAGAAAGCCGAAAAATATCTGAGAGAAAAACCCGAAGTCGTCGATCTGATCACAACTGTAGGTCAGACCAGTTCCGGTTTTGGAGCCAGTCAGACCACTTCCTATCAGGGCGAGATCGATGTGATCCTGATCGACAAGAGTGAACGTGCAGACAATACCTTTATTTATGCGGCGAAGATGAGGCGCGAACTCGAATCGGTGCTGGTCAACTCCAAGGTAAGCACTATGGCGGTCGGACTGATGGGTGCTGACCGTGCACCGCTTCAGCTCGACATTCTCGGACCGGATTTGGAAAGCGCAATGAAATTTGCAAAAGAAGCTGAAGAACTGCTGAAAAAGATTCCGGGTTCATCAGAAATCAAACTGTCGGTGGAAGACGGAAATCCCGAGATCGATGTCAAAGTTGATCGGGACAAAATGTCTGCACTCGGACTCGATCTTGCCACTGTCGGTATGACCATGCAGACGGCATACAGCGGAAATACGGATACAAAATTCAGACAGGGACAAAACGAATACGACATCAACATCAGATATGATCAGGCAGATCGTTCGACAGCCGACAATGTAAAAAATCTGATCTTTATCAACAGCAGAGGAGAAAAAATCAAATTGTCACAATTTGCAGAGGTCGGACAGTCTTCGGGGCCGAGCGTACTCGAACGAAGAGACAAATCGCCTTCTGTCAGCGTGCTCGCTCAGGTGGTCGGCCGTCCGGTTGGATCGGTTGCAACCGAGTGGGAGGAACAATTTTCAAAACTCGAAAGACCGGCGGGTGTCAACTATATCTGGGGCGGTGATATGGAAATGCAGGGCGACGGTTTCAGCACTTTGGGAATCGCTTTGCTTGCAGCCATCATATTGGTCTATCTTGTGATGGTGGCGCTTTACAACTCTTATGTCTATCCGTTTGTGATCCTGTTTTCAATTCCGTTGGCGCTGATCGGGGTATTGATCATACTCGCATTGACCAACAATTCGATCAATATCTTCACCATTTTGGGTATGATCATGCTGATCGGTCTGGTGGCGAAAAATGCGATATTGCTGGTCGATTTTGCAAACCACTCAAAGGAAAGGGGAGAGTCCACCTTCAATGCGCTGATTCAGGCAAACCACGCCCGACTCAGACCGATTCTGATGACCACCATTGCGATGGTATTCGGTATGCTTCCGATTGCGACAGCTTCGGGTGCGGGTGCCGAAATGAACAACGGTCTGGCACTGGTTATCATCGGCGGACTGATCTCGTCACTGTTTTTGACACTGATCATCGTTCCGGTTGTCTATTCGATCTTTGACAGTCTGATTGCAAGATTCGGCAAATCCGAAAAAGTGGATTATGAATCCGAAATGAGAGCGGATTACAAACCGATTCATCACGATGAAAATTAAATTTCCAAAACCCTTATAGAATCGGCAGTTTCTGTCGGCTCGAAACAAAAGCTCCGGAAAAATTCGGGGCTTTTTGTTTTTGGTTAAAATTTTCTAACTTCATCCAATTAAAAAACCATTGACTGAAATTTTAAAAAATAACGAACCAATTATTTGATATAACTCTTTAAAACATAAAATCATGGAAAAATACATTGAACAGCTTTTGGAATTAATGAAAGAAGCGCCTGAAAAAAGACCGGCAGTTCGAACCCTTGAAATACCCGAAGAAATGGAAGCGCTCAGAGGTGTTATGGAATTGGAGGCGTCATTTGGAAATGAAGAAACAATGGAAAGCATTTTCGGGATTCCAAAAATTTATTTTCCGGACGAAAAACATCTTTCTGACCAGCAGCTCAAACGATTGAAAGGCGGAATCACAAAATTATGGCACTCTTTTAATTATGAAGCTGATTTCAGAAAAGGAGAATTCAACGATCGGGAACAATACACAAAACTGGTTGAGAGCTGGAGTGAGACCGTTCCGTTTTTGAAAGGCACAAATGGGGTCTGGCATTTAGAACTCTTTGATTATGAAAAGTATTGGGATGAGGAAGAAATGAGGTATATGTCTGAGGAGGAATATGCTAAAAAATATTACTGAGATTTCAATTCTGAAGAGATTTGACTTTTTCGAAGAAATCGAATCATTTTCATTTCCTTATAAAAATTAAAAGCGGAGAAGAGATTGCTGAAGTTTTATCGAATTTTCCTTTGGTTTTAAATGAAAGCAAAGGAAAACAGCCCGGAAAATGTTATTTTTCTTTCGGTTTCTGAGAGCTTTATTTCATACACTATCCATGCATTATCCATACACTATCCATACATCATCTATGGAGTATCTCAGCATCAAAACTATTTATTTTCAGGCTAAATTACTGACAAACAAATAAATATACAAGACATTGGAAATGACATTTCTGTCCTTTTGGTACGGAAGCCGAAATCTGTGTTCAAAGCGGAAATTTGTGCCGTTTTGGCGGTTTGCAGACATTTGTGACAAATTCTTTGCAGTGCTCCAGGCCATAACGCAAATTTAAAGGAGAAAGATTTTCTTAAAAAAATATCTGTTATGCTCAATTTGTCTATGAAATGGAATGTTTGTTTATAAGAGAAGACTGCAAAAACTGAAATAAAAAAATGCCCCGAAGATAGTCGAGGCGCTAAATGTTTT
>JACFND010000108.1 GCA_019455045.1 Flavobacteriia bacterium | reverse complement strand
TTTTTTATACCGAAGACGGAACCAAAGTCTGTGCAAGACCTTCGGGTACAGAGCCGAAGATCAAATTTTATTTTTCGGTCAAACAAAAACTGGATGAAGAATCAGATTTTGAAAAATCGGAAAATCAGCTGAAACAGAAAATCGAAAGACTGAAATTGGAATTCAAATAATAAATGATGAAGATACTTTCCTATTTCCTGTCTGCAATTTTTTATCTGATTTTCGGTCTGATCCTGGTCTTGATGCATGCAGTTCAGTGGCTTTGTTACAATCTGGGCGGTTATCATCCGCATCACAATTCAGTCAAAATAATGGACTGGATGATTTTTCAAAGTACACGAGTTTTGGGAACGACTTATCGTTTTTCGGGTTGCGAAAAAGTACCCAAAGGCATCCCGCTGATCTTTGTGAGCAACCACCAGAGCATGTATGATATACCGCCGCTGGAGTGGTACCTGAGTGATTTTCATCCGAAATTCATCAGCAAACTCGAACTGGGAAGAGGGATACCCAGCGTGTCCTACAATCTCAGACATGGAGGTTCGGTACTAATCGACAGAAAAGACTCGAGACAGTCGTTGCCCGAAATCAAAAAACTGGGTGAATACATCGAAAAACACAAACGATCTGCGATTATCTTTCCGGAAGGAACCAGAAGCAGGGACGGAAAGCTCAAAAAGTTTCATGAAACCGGCATCAAAGTGCTAATTAAATATTCTCCATCTGCATTAATTGTCCCTGTGACGATTAATAATTCATGGAAAATGGTTAAAAACGGTAGTTTTCCGTTATCTTTGGGTACCCGATTCAGTTTGGAAATCCACGACCCGATTTCGACCAAAGGTATTGATGTGGAATCCCTGATGCAGAATGTCAGAGACTCGGTTGAATCCGGTTTAAAAAATTAAATTATGACAAAAAAAGAAAATGTCCGTTTAGAAGTGATGAATTTTATCGACAAAGATGTGAATGATTATATGGACAAATTTCTGATCAGTCCCGAAAAAATATGGCAACCCACAGATTTTTTGCCCGATTCTCATTCAGATAAATTTTATGACGAACTCACAGAATTGAGAGAATTGTCAAAAGATCTGCCTTATGATTTTTGGATTACACTGATTGGAGACACCATCACAGAAGAGGCACTCCCGTCCTACGAATCTTGGATTATGGAAATCGACGGAGTTGACAACGAAAACAGCAACGGCTGGGCAAAATGGTTCAGGGCATGGACCGCCGAAGAAAATCGTCACGGTGATGTGCTCAATAAATTTTTGTATTTGTCCGGTCGTGTAAATATGCGTGAAATCGAAATTTCTACGCATTATTTGATCTCTGACGGTTTTGATATCGGCACGAGTCACGACCCATATAAGAATTTTGTTTATACCAGTTTTCAGGAATTGGCAACTTATATTTCACACAATCGGGTTTCTGAGCTGGCAAAAAAACACAGTGTAAAAAGTTTGGCAAAGATGTGTAAAATCATTGCAGGAGACGAAATGAGACACCATCTTGCGTACGGAGAATTTGTAAAAAGAATTTTTGAAGTCGATCCGAGCGAAATGATGCTTGCATTTCAGTATATGC
>JACFND010000055.1:9880-14698 GCA_019455045.1 Flavobacteriia bacterium | reverse complement strand
GAAACAAAATTATAAAATTTGTTTTAATTTTACTTGGATATTAACGGTATAACTATTGGGACAAACGGTCTTATTGTTTTGATTTAGTTTCTTATTTCTTTACCGGAAATTCAAGATTTGAAACAATTTTGATGTCGTTTCCAATAAATGAAGCCGGAAAACCTGAACCGATTCCGAAATCAGATTTATCGATTTTTCCGCTTACCGTAAATCCGTGGGTCAGTTCTTTTGACATTGGATTTTCAACGCTTCCGTTGTAAACTGCTTTTAATTTTACAGGTTTTGTAACGCCGTGCATGGTCAGATTTCCAAACAGATCATATTGATTCCCAATGACTTTTACCATTGAAGTTGATACAAATTTCAGTTCGGGATATTTTTCAACCTCAAAGAAATCAGCTGATTTCAAATGATTGTTTCTTGCTTCCACCCTTGTATCGATGGATGCGGTCTTTGCGGTTACCGTAAATTTGGCATCCGAAAAATCAGGTTTTGAAAAACTGAAATCAACATTGAAATCCGCAAAATGTCCTTCGACAACCGAGATGGTCATATGTGAAACCGAAAATCCGAGCATCGAATGAGCGGGGTCGTTTTTGATGGTCTGCATCGACTGTGCCGACATGATTCCTGAAACTGCAAACAGGATTGCAAAAATAGCTCTTTTCATTATTTAATTCTTTAAAACATTAATAATTAATCAGCTGCAAAGATAGACCTTCACTTTGATTATAAAATTGACCTAGGTCAATTAAAAATGTTTTTAGACCATTGGCTCAAAGAATCATTGAAGTTTATAATCAAAAAAATTGATTTCAGGAAAGGAATTGATCTCACTTCCTCGGCGGAACCAGCAGCACCGGCGTTTTGGTACCTTTGATCACCTCGTTGGAAACACTGCCCACAAAAACTTTGTAGAGTGTGCTGTGATTAATCAGACCCAGAATAATCAAATCGACATGATGTTTTTCGGCCAGACCCAGAATCTGCTGTTGGGGTTTTCCTTTGAGCAGATGAACTTCGCAAAGAAGTCCGGCTTCTGTAAATTTTGACTTGAAACGATTCAGTATGTCCATCTCTTTTTCAAATTTTGAGAGATTGTCGCTTGAGATATAATCGATTTCACTGTCGCTGTCTTCCTTATTGTTTTTATCGGCAGAAGTCACATGAACCAGATGCACCTTTGATTCAAAGGCAGATGCAATTTCTATCGCCTTGCTTGCCACAAGATCACCCTCTTTGTTGGAATCGATAGGAACAAGAATCGTTTTCATATCGTTTATTTTGTTCTAAAAATAATTAAAAAAATATTCAGTCAGCCTGCATTCACTAAAATTATTCCAATTCCAATTTAAAATACAAACAATTCAAAAATTCTGACTGATTTTTCATGAGATCAATCAATTCAAACTGTATTCTGTACCGTCTTTTCCGTCTTTGAGCTGAATGCCGATCGCATCCAGTTCGTCACGAATCTGATCCGACAAAGCCCAGTCTTTATCTGCTCTTGCCTTGTTTCTCATTCTGATCAGCATCTGCATCACGCCGTCAATTTTATCGGTGATTCCGGATGTTTCATCTTCGGATTTCAATCCCATCACATCAAACACAAAAGATTTGAGCGATTTTTTAAGTGTTTCAATATCCGCAGCAGTCAGTGAACCGCTTCCGGTTTTTGCCGCATTGATGGCACGAACCGCTTCAAACAGTTGGGAAATCAATATCGGTGTATTGAAATCATCATCCATTGCAGCATAACATTCTTCCAGCCATTTTGAAGCATCAAAAGTTGACTCGTTGGAAGGCTTCAAAGCGTCCAAATGTCTGATTCCTTCCATCAGCCGGTTCAGTCCTTTTTCGCTGGCAATCATCGCGTCATTTGAAATGTCGAGCACGCTTCTGTAGTGTGCCTGCAAAAAACAGAATCTCACCACTGCCGGTCTGAATGCTTTTTCAAAAAAGTCATTGTTTCCGCTGATCAGCTGCATCGGCAGTATATAATTTCCGGTGGATTTGCTCATACGCTGTCCGTTCATCGTCAGCATATTGGCATGCATCCAGTATTTAACAGGCTCGTGTCCGTGTGCTCCTTTTGCCTGTGCAATCTCACATTCGTGATGCGGGAATTTCAAATCCATACCACCGCCATGGATGTCAAAAGTCTCGCCCAGATATTTGGTGCTCATCACCGTACATTCGAGATGCCAACCCGGGAAACCTGCGCCCCATGGCGAATTCCAACGCATGATGTGTGCAGGCGAAGCATTTTTCCAAAGTGCAAAATCGACCGGATTTCGTTTTTCACCCTGACCGTCCAGATCACGTGTATTTGAAATCAGATCTTCAATATTTCTTCGGCTGAGTTCGCCGTAATTCAATCCTCTTTTGTTGTATTCGTTCACATCAAAATAAACAGAACCGTTGACTTCATAAGCCAAACCGTCCTCAATCAGCTGACGCGCCAATTCAATCTGTTCAACGATATGTCCGGTCGCAGTCGGTTCGATGGTCGGCGGAAGTGCATTGAACATTTCAAGCACTTTGTGAAAATCAACCGTATATTTCTGTACGATTTCCATCGGTTCCAATTTCTCGAGTCTCGACTGTTTGACAAATCTGTCATTGTCCACATTTCCGTCATCGGTTAAATGGCCGGCATCTGTGATATTGCGCACATAACGGACATTGTAACCCAGATGGACCAGATACCGATAGATCATATCAAATGATAAAAAAGTACGCACATTTCCCAAATGGACATTGCTGTAAACCGTCGGTCCGCAGACATACATGCCCACATGGTCTTTGTGAATCGGCACAAAATCTTCTTTCTCGCCGCTGAGTGAATTAAATATCTTTAAGCTGTTCTCTTTTATCATTGTTTTTAGTCTATTGGGACCGAAAAAAAAATATTCTTCCGATCTGACCGTTTCCGATCCTGTTTCCGGTTAATTTTCAGCAATTGATCAGACTCTGTATTTAGAATCCATTCCGATGTAGTGAAGAAATTCTCTTCTGGTGTTCGGATCGGTTCCAAACATACCGCCCAGTTCGGCTGTCACCGTGCTGCTGTCTATGTCCTGAATCCCTCTCGAATTCACACACAGGTGTTTTGCTTCAATCACACAGGCAACATCCATTGTGCCAAGCGAATGCTGCATTGCTTTCACAATCTGCATGGTCAGTCTTTCCTGAACCTGCGGACGTTTTGCATAATATTCAACAATCCTGTTCATCTTTGAAAGTCCCAATACACGGCCGTTTGAAATATAACCGATATGCGCTTTTCCAACGATGGGGAGAAAGTGGTGTTCGCAGGTTGAATACACCGTAATGTCTTTTTCAACCAGCATCTGATTGTATTTGTATTTGTTTTCAAATGTGGACATCTTCGGCATATTCTCAGGTTTGATCCCTTTGAAAATTTCTTTTACAAACATTTTTGCCACACGTCTCGGTGTACCTTTCAGACTGTCGTCGGCAAGGTCAAGACCGAGTGTTATCATAATTTTTTTAAAGTCTGATTCGATGGATGCGATTTTGTCTTCATCGCTCATCTCAAAAGCATCCTTTCTCAGCGGTGTGTCACCGGCCGAAAGTATGTGATCGTCACTCATTTCGTCGAATATTTCGTTATCTGACATGATAAATTTAATTTAATCTGCAAATTTATTGAAACTTGATCACATTAGGAATACAAATTATCAGCTTTTCAGTTTTTTAAAGCATTTGCACCGATTAATTTTCCGAATCACTTTGTTTGGCTTTCAATGGAATAATTTTGTGTAATTTTGAATTTCAATTCCAATCAAAAATGAATCAAAAAATATACGGTGTCGATCATTGGTCATGGTCAGATGCAATCAGTCTGCTGAAAGGCGAAACCAAAGGAATCCTTTCTGAACAGTCAGTCGCTCAAATCAAAAAATCAGCCCAGAACGTACAGCAGATCATCGATTCGGGAAAAACGGTCTATGGCATCAATACCGGTTTCGGTCCGCTTTGCGATACTTTGATTTCAAAAACCGAAACCAGAAAACTTCAGGAAAATCTGCTGATCAGCCATTCGGTGGGTGTCGGAAATCCGATTCCGAAAGAAATTTCAAAACTGATGCTGATCACAAAAGCCCATGCTTTGGCAAAAGGATATTCGGGTGTCACGCTCGAAGTCGTTGAACGGATTTTGCTGATGATCGAAAAAGACATCATTCCCGCTGTACCCGAACAGGGTTCTGTCGGTGCATCCGGCGATCTGGCACCGCTTGCTCATCTGTTTCTTCCGCTGATCGGCGAAGGAAAAGTTTGGGAAGGCGACAAAATTATTTCTGCAAAAGAAGCTTTGCAAAAACATCAGCTCGAACCGATTATGCTTTCCGCAAAAGAAGGTCTGGGACTGATCAACGGTACCCAATTTATATTGTCCCATGCTTTGTTTGGTCTGAATCGTTTCAAATATCTGCTCGATCTGGCCGATCTGGTCGGTGCGATGAGTCTTGAATCCTATTCGGGTGTGCGTTCGCCATTTATGAAAGAATTGCACGAAGTCAGACCTTATGAAGGAACCCGACTGGTTGCAAAAAGAATCTGGGATTTGCTCGAAGGTTCAGAAATTATTGAAAATGATGATTTTCATCGGGTGCAGGATCCGTATTCGCTTCGCTGTATGCCGCAGGTGCACGGTGCTTCAAGAAATGCCTGGCTGCATTTGAGAGATTTGGCAGAAATCGAATTGAATTCAGTTACCGACAATCCAATCGTTTTGGATGGCGAAACTGCAATCAGCGGCGGAAATTTCCACGGACAGCCGATGGCGATGGT
>JACFND010000055.1:0-9780 GCA_019455045.1 Flavobacteriia bacterium | reverse complement strand
AAAACTCGAAGACGACCGGCTGATCGGTGAAGACATCGAAAAGATGATTGAACTGGTCAGAGGTGACGAATTGAAGAAATATGTAAACTGACAGGAATTAAATTAAACTGTAGAGACGTACGGCCGTACGTCTCTACAGTTTCCAATCGTACGTCTCTACATCATTATATACTAACTCTTTACAATATATTCCGAATTTCCACACTTTTCTTATTCGAAAATCCAAATTGCTGATATTCCATTAATTATGAGCGAATCTTATGTTTTGATTTTCAAATTATTTTCAGTCAGAACGAACAAAATCACCATACCGAAATTTAAAAACAGAAGCAGATAAAAGGCAATACAGAATTCTATTCTATGATTGGTTATCAGTTCCAGATAATTAATGAGAAAAAGCCCAATAATCAGCAGGTTGTTCCATCTGAACATGAATCTCAAACCTTTGTTGAGATAATAGATGATCAAACCCAATAAAACCGGATTCAGCCCAAGGATGATCAAATATTTTGTGCTGCAGCCGTTTCTTTGTTCAATCAAATCGGATTTTAAAAAAATCGGCAATAACAATTCAAATGCCAGCACTGCAAAATAAATAATCGGTTTTTTGTATTTGCGCATTCTTTATTATTTCTTTGATTCAAATCAAATAATCAAAACCGTTTGTTTCAGTCCCTGCTGAACACATAGCCACAGGAAATTAAAAAACGATTTGTCCTGTTTTCTCTCCACCTCTTTGATTTTCACTTCGCTGAATTCATCACGGGTATTTGATTTCAAAGCAAGATTTCCGATTTTTGAAAGTATATCTCTGGGTTTTCCGGTCTTGGAATTGTAAAGGGTCACCTTCAAATTGTCGTATTTGATTCCAAAATCGCCTTTTGCCGAAACGTCGTTTCCGTCAAAATTAAAATCAACTTCCTTTACATTTCCTTCCGCAGTTGCATGCAGATAGGGCTTGACAAATGGGGTCATCCGTTTGGCATCAAAATTTGAAATGCTTCCATTGATATT
Source organism: Flavobacteriia bacterium (assembly GCA_019455045.1). Classification (GTDB taxonomy): domain Bacteria; phylum Bacteroidota; class Bacteroidia; order Flavobacteriales; family Weeksellaceae; genus Moheibacter. The sequence continues at coordinate 8,766 of JACFND010000055.1, read as the reverse complement.
GAATTTTTCATTTCGATTCATCGGATTAAAACTCCAATTGACCTTCAGTTTTGAATCATTCATAAAATTGGCGGTGACCACAGCGGTCACATCCTGCATTTTAGATTTTTTGTAAGCACTTGACAGATTTGAAATATCTGCCGTGAAATTATTGAAAGTCAGTTTTCCGGCGCCGCTGCTGGTTGCTGTCTCCTCTTCATAAACCAATTTTGAATTTCTGATGCTCAGTTTTGAAATATTCAGTCCGATTTTCATTTCTCTCAGCAGCTGACTGTACATTTTCTTTTTTGAAGTATCGTCAGGCGGAATTTTGCTCCGATAGATATAGGCATCCACCGAATTGAGTGTGACAAGCGGTGTGCTGAACGAAAAATTATCAGCCGAAAAATTGATATTTGGTTTTTGTATACTGATTCCGCCGGCTTTGATCGAATAATAATCTTTTTGTTTTTTGAGGCTTCGCACAAATTGGGTTTTTGAAATTTTTGGTTTCATCTCAAATTGATTGAACTTCAAAATCTGCTGATCGTAAGACAGACTTGCAACCGTCAGATCATAATTTCCCTTCGGATGATATTTCAGTGCAGAAGCTGACAGTTTTGAATTTTTGTAACTGAACTGATTGGTTTGATTTGATTCCACACCATTGAAAATCAAACTCAAATCATTGATGCTGAGCAGTGTTCTGTTGTCGGATTCAATCAGTTTGAAATTTGATTTTTCAAATGTAAGCAGATCGATTTTTATATCATTTTTTAATGATCTGGCAGCTTGCTTTACCTTCTTTTTGGCAGGTTGAAATACTGCGATTTCAGATTGTCCCAATTTGAGCATCGATATTTTCAGACCGCCGTCGATTTCATTTTTCAATTCGTTTCCGGTCAGTTTCACCGGACTGATTCCAAATCTTCCTTTTTGTTCAATCGAATTGACCCGAAAATCGATCTGCCCGATTTCAAAATTCACCGGAATCAGCGGTTTGTCAGCATTCTTTTTAAAATCCGGCTGAACCGATTCGCCAATCCGAATTTTATCGGTTTGCAAAAACATTTTATCAAGCCGGATGATGAAATTATCGTCTTTTAATTTGCGGTTGTATATCGGTTTTGGAATCACACTGATTTTTTCAAGCACCAGATTCAAATTCTCGGAAGCATCGGTCATTTTTTTTGCGGTCGGATCTGAAAGTTTGAGTCGCGCATGACTGATATTCAGTTTCCCGATACCCACATTTTCCTTGAACGGACTTACCGTCACCTGATCCTGGCGATATGATTTTTGATTCAAAATCAGGGTGATCATCGGCTGATTGAAAAACACCGAATCAATCTCAAGATTTTTATTTTTTGCATTTTTAATTTTTGAAATTTCAAGATCAATTTCGTGAACTTTGATGCTGTTTTCAACTTCGATCTCTGAATTTTTTACCGAAATCCTGTCGATTTCCAACAGAAATGGAATCAGCCGTTCAGCTGTTTTGTCTTTTTTGGTGATGTTTTTATTTTCAGGAATTCGAACAAGCGCAGAATCAAATTCAATCTTTGAAGATTTAAAATAAAATTCATCATCATTTGAAAAACCCCAATCCATTTCTCTGATGGCGAATTCTTTTGAATCCACTGCCGGCAGCAACCTATAGCCATTTTCGACCGAATTCACATTGGCAAGCGAATCTGTGGTGCTGATTGTAAAACCAAACAGCTCAAATTCTTTGCTGTCCGCCTTCAGCTGATTGCTTTTCATCTCTTGAGAAGGATTGATCTGCCAGAAAAAAGAATCACAGCCAATTTCATAATCAGAAAATGCAAAAGGTATCTTTTTTTCAATCGTCTCACTGTCCAGTTTTACACCTATAAATTTAACTTCAAGTTTATCAACACTCGAAATCAGTGTTTTGCGATCCGATTTATAATAATGAAAATCACCGTCTTTAATGATAAAATTTGAAATATGGATTGATTTCTGAAATTCGGTTTTTGATTTTGACTGATGCTCTCTTTCTGATTCGTAATATCTGATATCCGGTCCTATGATCTGAATTTTTCTTGCTTCCAGTTCATTGCTGCTGATCAGCCGGATAAAATCAACGCCGCTGATCTTGATTTTTTTGATGTCAGCACTGAAATCCATTTTCAGATCATTTGCAGAATCGGGTTTCGGGAAAACCGAAATCTCACTGATGATCAGCGACTGACCAAAAAATGAAAAATCAACATCCTTGAATTCAAAATTATAGGCGGTATCGTTTTTCTCTTTGATAAATTTCGGGAAACTGTTTTTTGCCCAGTTCGCCAACACCAGATTGAGCACAAACAAAAAGACCAAAATTCCGACCAGCAGAAAAATGGTTTTTTTGTTAAATTTCAATCTTGGTCTCATCGGCAGGCGCTTTGAAACAAATTTAAACAAAAACCTCTCCCAAAGTGTAAAACTTCGAAAGAGGTTTGAATTTTAAAAAATTATCCTGTTATTATTTCAATGCATTTTCCAAATCTGAAATCAGATCGTCTGCATCTTCAATTCCAACGCTAAGTCTGACCAGATCTTCAGTGATTCCGTGTTCTGCTCTGATCTCCGCCGGAATCGATGCGTGGGTCATGCTCGCCGGATGATTGGCGAGAGATTCGACACCGCCCAGGCTTTCTGCCAGTGTGAAAATTTTAAGTTTTTCAAGGAAAGCAATCGCATCTTCTTTTTTGCTGCTTTTGAAATTGAAGGAAACCATTCCGCCAAAACCTCTCATCTGTTTTTTTGCGATTTCATGATTCGGATGATTTTCCAAACCGGGATAAAAAACCTGTCCGATTTTTGGATGATTGTTCAAAAATTCTGCGATTTTCATTCCGTTTTCACAATGTCTCTGCATTCTCACATGAAGCGTTTTGATGCCTCTCAAAATCAGATAAGAATCCTGAGGGCCGAGAATTCCGCCGCCTGCAAAAAGCGAAAAATGGATTTTTTCTGCCAGTTCCTCATTTTTTACAACCACTGCACCGGCAACCACATCCGAATGCCCGCCCAGATATTTTGTGGCAGAATGCATCACCAGATCAGCGCCGAGATCAAGCGGATTCTGAATATAAGGTGAAGCAAAAGTATTGTCAACCGCAACCAGAATTCCTTTTCCTTTGACCAGGTCACAGATCGCTTTGATATCGACAATCTTCATCAGCGGATTGGTCGGTGTTTCCACCCAGATCAGTTTGGTTTGAGGCGTAATTTTTTCAAGAATATTTTCGGGTTTTGTCATATCGACAAATGAAAATTTCAAACCGAAATTCTGATAAATTCTGGTAAACATTCTGAAAGAACCGCCGTACAGATCATCCATCGAAATCACTTCATCACCGGCTTTCAAAGTCTTCAAAATCCCGTCGGTTGCCGCAAGACCCGATCCGAAAGCAAAACCGTGGGTTCCGTTTTCGATCGAAGCCAAAGCATTTTCCAAAGCTGTTCTCGTCGGATTTGCCGCTCTTGAATATTCGTATCCCTGATTCACTCCGGGACTGCTTTGTGCAAAAGTCGAAGTCTGATAAATCGGCGTCATCACTGCTCCGGTTGACGGATCGTGCTGCTGATTGCCGTGTATGGTTTTGGTATTGAATTTCATTTTGATTGAATTTAAAATTGAAAACGCAAAATTAGTCTATTTTTTCGGCTGAAAATCAATCAGTCAAAATTCTTTCTCATCGCCATGATGTAGCCGATATGCAGTCCTTCGTGAACATTGTTGAAACGGATCGCATCTTCAATGGTGTCGAGTCTGACGCCAAAACTGGTCTGATAGCTCTGATAGTTCGACAGTCTTTCACCAAAATAATCCATTCGGGTCTGACTGACGGTCGAGTCGAGCAGTTCGATCAGTTTTCCGACTTCATCTTCGCTGACATTTTGTTCGCCAAAGGTTCCTTTTTTAAACCGGAGCACCCAATCGTTGTCGATCAGCATCTCGTTCCCCGACAGATGATAGGTCAGCAACTGCTGTGTGACCAGTGCATGTGCGCAATTCCAAAAAATATGATTCTTAAATCCCATCGGGATATGGGTGAGATGTTTGAGATCGTAATTCTCCAGAAAATTTATAAAATGCTGTCTGATAACGACTAAATCTTCAAAATGTTTTTTCATTTTTGTCAACTTTGACTACAAAGTTAGCAAAGGCTTTGCTGAAAAGACAGTTGTTGTTCTAAAGTTTTCCAAATAATTAGACTTTAGACGTGAGACATTAGACTTTGAGACTTTTTACCTGTAAAATTGAATAATGCTTATTATATTTTGTTTCAGGTTCCAAGTTTCAGGTTGTTAAAGCCTGAATAAATTTGACTGCTTTTAACGAACTTTTCCGAAGTTTGAAACTTTGGAAAAAGTTAAATCAACCAAATTCATTTTAATTATTTTAATTACTCTCACTCGCCTTTAGACGAGGTGAAGGTGAAATTCGATCTTCGGGCAGGGAATATATCTTTCGATTTCCTCTTTTTGCTGTCTGAAGACAGTCTTTCGCTGCTTCCTGCGTCTGAAGACGCGGAAGAGCATTCTTTTTTATGATTTCTTAAAATTTAATCAAAAATTGTGAAACATACCGGATTAGAATTGGTTAATTTTGGATATGTCAATCATTGAAATACGTTGACCGCTTATTTAGCTGAACATCCCTGATTGGTGTTGACCGGTTTTGCTTCCATCCTCCATCTTCCAGCTTCCGATAAGAGACGTGAGACATTAGACTTTGAGACATTACACTTTTTACTGTATAATGTATGATTGTATATTGTAATTTGTTTCTTCTAACTTCTGATTTCTAACTTCTAACTTTAGAAAACCATCTTCCATCCTCCATCATCCTACGCCCAACACCCAACATCTGACAAAACCCAAGTCTGATTCGCCTTCTGCTGCCGCTCAATTCAGCCACATAATTAAAATCATTCTAAATAATTTTAATTATGCACCATAAATCCCTAAATTTGAACCTATTTTTGTAAAAATGAGTGATTTAAAAAATAAAGCGATAAATATTCTCGAAGAACTCGGCTTAGAGAAATGGATGAAAAACATACAGATTATGGGTGATGAGGTGATGCTCGAAGTGGTATCCCACTCACCGACGATGCATGAAAGAAAGAAATTGGAAAATGCATTGAAAACTACATTTGCCCAAAGGATGCCCGAGGCAAAACTGAATTTGAGAATCTCGATCGATGTGCCTCAAAAACCAATTGAAATCAAAGGAAAACCGATTGACGGTGTAAAAAATATCATTGCAATCGCATCCGGAAAAGGAGGTGTCGGTAAATCAACCGTGACTGCCAATCTGGCAATCAGTCTTCAGAAAATGGGATTCAAAGTAGGTCTGCTCGATGCCGATATCTACGGACCTTCCATGCCGACCATGTTTGACCTGGAGGGTGAAAAACCCTATTCGGTAACCGTTGACGGAGTCAACAAAATGGGACCGGTTGAAAATTACGGTGTCAAAATGCTTTCGATCGGATTTTTTATCAGCGGCAACGATCAGGCGGTGGTCTGGAGAGGTCCGATGGCTTCAAAAGCGCTCAAGCAGATGCTTTGGGATGCACACTGGGGCGAGCTTGATTTTCTTCTGATCGACCTACCTCCGGGAACAGGCGATATTCACCTTTCGATTGTTCAGCAGGTTCCTGTGACCGGCGCAATCATCGTCAGCACACCTCAGAATGTGGCTTTGGCTGACGTGAGAAAAGGAGTAGCCATGTTCAATATGGAATCGATCAATGTGCCGGTACTCGGTGTGATTGAAAACATGTCTTATTTTACACCGGCAGAACTGCCAGACAACAAATATTATATCTTTGGAAAAGACGGGGCGAGAGATATGGCAGAAAAACTTCATATACCGTTTCTTGGCGAAATTCCGCTGATTCAGAGCATCAGGGAGGCATCTGACGTTGGCCGTCCGGCGGCGCTTCAGGACCATACGCCGGTGTCTGAAATTTATGAAAAGATAACTCAAAATATGGTGGAAAGCCTGGTGGAAAGAAACGAAAATCTGCCGCCGACAGAAGCGGTGAGAATCACGACCATGGCAGGCTGCTCGACACCAAGAAAATTTTAAATTTGGAATTATGGACAAACAGGATTTGAACAAAAGGATAGAGTTGGCGCTGGAGGAGATTCGTCCGTATCTGAACAATGACGGTGGCGATATCGAGCTGATTTCGATTGAAGGCGATGTACTCAATGTGAGATTTCTGGGCAACTGCACCAGCTGTATGATCAACAAACTGACTTTGAAGTCAGGTGTAGAAATGATGGTGAAAAAACATGCACCCGAGATTTCAAAGGTTGTCAATGTTCCCTAAGATGCAGATGTACTCTGCTGAGATTCAGTAAATTGAGTTTTGGCAAAGTGTTTGCACCTTTCCGAGAAAAAAATTATGAAGTACAGTCTCGCGTTTTTATTTCTGATTTTTCTTTCAACCTCCTTCACAACGGGAGGACGCAATAATTTCCAGACGGGTGAATTTCTGCAGTACAGGATTCACTACGGTCTGCTGAATGCGGGTTTTGCAAGTCTTGAAATTGAAAACTCAAACTACGACGGCAGACCGCATTTTCACATGATCGGAAAAGGTTCTTCATCGGGTGCGGTCAGAGCGTTTTATAAAGTGGATGACCGTTATGACACTTATGTGGATGCTTCGACCGGACTGCCTACAAAATTTATCAGAAATATTGACGAAGGCGGTTACAAAAGATATCAGGTGATGACCTTTGACCACCGTTCAAAAATTGCAAAGGTTGATGACCGATTGAAAAATACAGTCACCTACTTCAATTTTGAACAAAATGTGCAGGATCTGATTTCTGCTTTTTATTATTTGAGAAATTACAATACCGACAAACTGAAAACCAATGATTTTATGGAAATCGATGTGCTGATGGCGGACGGTGTCTATAAATTCAAACTCAAAATCCTCGGTCGCGAAACTTTCAAAACCAAATACGGAAACATCAAATGTCTGAAAGTCAGACCTTATGTTCAGTCGGGAAGGGTTTTTAAAGAATCCGAAAGTGTGACCATGTGGGTGACCGATGACAACAACCATGTGCCGGTGCATATCAAAGCCGAACTGGCAGTGGGTTCGCTCAAAGCGGATTTGAACAGTTATAAGAATTTGAAATATCCGCTGAATTTTACAAAATAAATTATTATTCCGCCGCCGGATAATAAACCAGCCGGTCACGATAGTCCTGAAATTCGGTTTCTGATCTCAATCCGACTGCAGATTTGGATTTTTTGATCAGCATTTCAAGCAGTTCCTGTTTTGACTTTTTTCCTGATTTGTGAGCTTTCAGAAAAAGATTTCTGCCGACTTTATTGTTGTGCAGATCCATCAGACGGTTGTATTCGTCGTTTGGAAAAAGCTCTTCGTGAAGATTTGTAATTTTTTCAGTCCATTTCAATGATTTTTCGACCGATGAAATTTTTGAACAGTACAAGGCGGTCAGCACATTCCAGACCGCATGCCGATAAGCATTTGCCAGACCGTTTCCGCCCGGATTGTCGCCAAAATTCATTTCGGACAATTGAATCGATTCAATGGTTGCCCAAACCGTCGGGAATGCAAACAGCGGATGGCTGACAAAAGTTTTCACCGCCTTCCATTTCAGATTTCGAATCAGCTCGGTCAGAATCTGAATTCCTCTTTTCATTTTTTAAAGTTTGCTGCAGATCAGACTCAGTCTTCTATGGGTTTCGTCCCTTCCGATCAGCTCCATAATCACAGGCACATCCGGTCCGTGAAGACCGCCGACCAGCGCAAGACGAACCGGCATCATCAGCCGTCCGAAACCGATTGATTTCTTTTCTACAAATTCTTCGGCCAGCTTATGAATCTGCTGCTGATTGAATTTTGGCAGTGCAATCAGTTCATTTGAAAATTCGGACAACAGGATTGAAGTATCTTCTTTCCATGCTTTTTTGACCGCTTTTTCATCATAATTTTCAGGTGCGTGATAGAAAAAATCACCCTGTGTATAGATATCCGAAATAAAGTTTGCTCTCTCCTTCAGCAGTTCGATCACTTTCAGATTGAATTCATCATTTGATTTGATATTTCTTTCTTCCAGCATTTTGCGATAGATGGTAAGTATATCCAGATCATTCATTTTCTGAATGTACTGATGATTGAACCAGATGGTTTTTTCAGGATTGAATCTCGCACCAGATTTGCTCACTTTCTCAAGCGAGAACAGTTTGATCAGTTCCTTTTTTGTGAAAATTTCCTGTTCTGTTCCCGGATTCCAGCCGAGCAGAGCCAGCATATTGACCAGTGCATCGGGCAGATAGCCTTCTTCTCTGTAGCCCATTGCAGATTCATCCGCTTTTTTCCATTCAATCGGAAAAACCGGAAAACCGTGTTTGTCGCCGTCTCTTTTGCTCAATTTTCCTTTTCCTTCGGGTTTCAAAATCAGCGGCAGATGCGCAAATCTTGGCGCCTTCCAGCCAAAAGCTCTGTACAGCAGTTCGTGCAGCGCCATCGACGGAAGCCATTCCTCACCGCGAATCACATGACTGATCTTCATCAGATGGTCGTCAACGATATTCGCCAGATGATAGGTCGGCATACCGTCAGATTTGAACAGGATTTTATCGTCAAGCGTATTGGTGTTAATTTCAATTTCACCTCTGATCAAATCATTCAAATGAACGGTTTCATTTTCGGGAATTTTAAAACGAATCACAAAATGTTCGCCCGAATCAATTTTTGATTTTACTTCTTC
>JACFND010000054.1 GCA_019455045.1 Flavobacteriia bacterium | reverse complement strand
TTGAATTACTATATTTGTACTAACTAACAGTTCTAATTTGGGGAAGCCCACATTTTAAACTCCAAATTCTCACAATTTTATATTAGAAAAATAATTGCTCCTAGAATAGGGGAAACTTTTGTTGAAACTAAAATTATACATCTCCTTTTATTACCATTACCTAATAAAAAAATAGATTTTTTACCCTTTGTTAATTCCATTATCAGTAACAAGATTAAACTAATTGATGTTTCAGATAAATTTCAAAGAATGCTGGAAAGGGAATTTGAATTGGAAAGTTTATCAAAAAAACTTCAGGACTGGTACAATTTATCATTTGCAGAATTTCTGAAAGAACTTGAAAAACAAAAAATAAAACTAAGCCTGACCCAAAAATCAGAATGGGAAGATTATTTCACAAATGAACAAACCAAAGCGCTTTCAATACAATCAGAAATTAATGCCACAGACAAAGAAATAGATCAGATGGTGTATCAGCTTTACGGATTAACAGAAGAAGAAATTGAAGTAGTGGAGAAAGGGTGAGACATATACCTTGAATTTCCAATGGGTCTCGACCCATTGGGTTATTACATCATAAAAAAACACCTCATTTCTGAAGTGCTTTTTGCGATCCGGACGGGACTCGAACCCGCGACCACCTGCGTGACAGGCAGGTATTCTAACCAACTGAACTACCGGATCAGTCAATTTTGGACTGCAAATATACACGAATTTTCATTCTCAGCAAATAATTTTTAAACCGACGCCTTATTTTTCGGGGGTTTTGAAATTCATCCGATTTTCTGATTTTCATCCTGCTGAAATTCAGAGCTTAAGATTGGTAAAAAATTGAATTGGGCAGTCAATTGAGTCACATCCCTAAATTCAGTTCAAAAAATAGAAATCAAAAACATAACTTTGTCAAATGCGCGATCTCATCATTGCAATCGACGGTTATTCGTCAACCGGAAAAAGTACGCTGGCAAAACTTCTTGCCGCAAAACTCGGTTATATCCATATCGATTCGGGTGCAATGTATCGTGCCATCACCCTTTTTGCGATTCAAAACCGGATGATTAAAGGTGATACAGTCGATGAAAAAGCTTTGATTGAAGGTCTGAAATCAGTCGATATTCATTTTGAAATCAATCCCGAAAACGGACAAAATGAAATTTTTCTGAACGGCAAAGATGTTGAAAAGGAAATCCGTGAAATGGAAGTGTCGTCTAAAGTCAGTCTGATTGCGAAAATTCCCGAAGTTCGAAATCATGCGGTTGCACTGCAACGAAAACTCGGACGTAAAAAAAGGATCGTAATGGACGGCCGCGACATCGGAACCACCGTTTTTCCAAATGCGGATTTGAAATTATTTTTAAATACTTCTGCCGAAATCAGAGCCCAAAGAAGATATCTGGAACTGCTCAAAACCGAACATCCCGCGACTTATGAAGAAGTACTCGAAAATATAACCGAAAGAGACCAAATGGACAGCAACCGCAAGGTGTCGCCGCTCAGAAAAGCAGATGATGCGATAGAAGTGAACAACGGAAATCTCAGTCCGGCCGAAACACTTGAAAAAATTCTTGAAATCATCCGTGAGAAATTTAGTGATGATACAGGAACCCAATAAAAAATTAAAAAAGAACCGGTCAGCTGCCGTAAATTGAATCCCTCATCAAAGTCATCATTTAGAATGGCTCTAAATAACATTTTTAATCGTAACTTTGAAGTCCTTTAAAACAAAGATTGAATGAAACTTAAAAATACAGAACAAACCCAGGCAGTGTTGATCGGTGCCGGAATCATGAGCGCCACACTTGCAGTGATTCTCAGAAAATTAAATCCAAACATCAAAATCATCATCTATGAAAAACTCGACCGGATTTCGGGCGAGAGTTCAGATGCGCTGAACAACGCGGGGACAGGCCATTCGGGTTTTTGCGAATTGAACTATACACCCGAAAAGGAAGACGGCAGCATCGACATTCAGAAAGCAGTCAATACAGCCACTTCATTTGAATTGTCGAGAGAATTTTGGGCTTATCTGACCGAACAGGGTTTTATCAAAGATCCGTCGGAATTCATCCATCCGGTGCCGCACATGAGTCTGGTGACCGGTGAAGATGATGTGAGATTTCTTGAAAAAAGATGGAAAGCGCTGACTCAGCATCCGCTTTTTGAAGGCATGAAATTCTCTAAAGATCATGAACAGATGAAGGAATGGATTCCGCTGATTATGGAAGACAGAGACAAAGACTGGGTGGGCGCAGTGACCAAAATGGACTTGGGAACCGACGTCAATTACGGTGCGCTGACCCGGATACTGATTCGAAATCTGCTGATCAGCAACGAGGTGGAACTGCATCTGGCACATGAAGTGAAAAAACTGAAAAGGAAAGAAGGCAAATGGAGAATCAAAACAAAAAATCTGACCACAGGTGAGAAAATTAAAGTTTATGCCGACTTTGTATTTATAGGTGCCGGCGGCGGTGCGATTCAACTGCTCGATAAATCGGGAATTCCTGAAGGCGAAGGCTACGGCGGTTTTCCGGTCAGCGGTCAGTGGCTGATCTGCAACAATCCGGACATCATCAACAGACACCATGCAAAAGTTTACGGCAAAGCAAAAATCGGTGCGCCGCCCATGTCGGTTCCGCATCTGGATTCGAGGGTGATCGGCGGCAAACCGTCTCTGCTTTTTGGCCCGTTTGCAGGTTTTTCGACCAAATTTTTGAAAAACGGTTCTTATTGGGATCTTCCGCTTTCCATCGAATGGAGCAACATCAAACCGATGCTTTCTGTGGGTCTTCACAATATTCCGCTGACCAAATATCTGATCGAACAGGTGAGCCAGAACAAGGAAGACAAGATGAATACGCTGAGAGAATTTTTTAATGAAGCAAAAACTGAAGATTGGGATGAAGCGGTTGCCGGACAAAGGGTTCAGATCATCAAAAAAGATGAAAAAGAAGGCGGTGTCCTTCAGTTTGGAACCGAGATTGTGAGTTCTCAGGACGGTACCATTGCAGCATTGCTCGGTGCTTCGCCGGGTGCTTCAACTGCTGTGAAAATCATGCTCGATCTGATCGATCAGTGTTTTCCCGAAAATGTAAACGAATGGAAATCAGAAATTCAAAAAATGATTCCTTCCTACAAAAATCCAGAAGTCGGCGGCGATTATTACAAAAACAGCCGAAAAAGAACTTCCGAACTTTTGAAACTGAATGAATTTTAAGATAAAATGCAATTAAATGATAAAGCCGATCTTTAAAGACCGGCTTTTATTTTTTGAAATAAATTTCTCAAAGTCTGCTGTCCGCCTGACCGCCAAAGAAACCTTTGACATCATACACAAATGCATTTTCCTTTTTGAGTGAATCCAGATCGAGCGATTTGAAATCATCGTGTGCCACACCGAGAATCACTGCATCAAAACGATGGTTCCTTTCGATGTCACAGCAGTTTGCAACTCCATATTCTCTTTTCACTTCATCCGGATCAGCCCACGGATCGTAGGTTGTAACCTTGATGCTGTAATCTTCCAGAGCCCTGATCACATCCACAATTTTTGTGTTTCTCACATCGGGACAATTTTCCTTAAAAGTGATTCCGAGCATCAGCACTTCTGCGCCGTTGATATGAATTTCTCTTTTGATCATATCTTTTACAATTCTCGAAGCCACATATTCGCCCATCGAGTCATTCATCCTTCGGCCGGCAAGTATGATTTCGGGATGATAGCCGACCTGCTGTGCTTTTTGAGCCAGATAATAAGGATCGACACCGATGCAGTGACCGCCGACCAAACCGGGTTTGAACGGCAGAAAATTCCATTTGGTCGAAGCTGCTTTCAGAACTTCATAAGTATCGATCTCCATCAGATTGAAGATTTTTGCAAGCTCGTTGACAAATGCAATATTGATGTCTCTCTGTGAATTTTCAATCACCTTTGCCGCTTCAGCCACTTTGATGTTTGGTGCAAGATAAGTTCCTGCCTGAATGACAGATGCATAAAGATTATTGATTTTCTGAGCAGCTTCCGGTGTAGAGCCCGAAGTCACTTTCAGTATCTTTTCGACCGTATGATTTTTATCGCCCGGATTGATTCTTTCGGGTGAATAACCTGCAAAGAAATCGACATTGAATTTCAGCCCCGAAGTTTTTTCAATGGCGGGAACGCATTCTTCTTCGGTTGCGCCCGGATAAACAGTTGATTCAAAAATAACGATATCTCCTTTTTTAATCACTTTCCCAACGCTCTGACTTGCTTTGATCAGCAGATCCAGATCGGGTCGGTTGTTTTTGTCAACCGGAGTGGGGACGGTTACGATATAAATATTGCAGTCGCGAATATCATCGAGCTGATCGGTAACATACAGTCCGTTGCTGCTGTCCTTTTGTTTTTTCAAAACCGAATTCAGCAATTCGCTGCTGACTTCAAGCGTATTGTCATGACCGTTTGAAAGATCTTTGATCCTTTTTTGATTGATGTCAAATCCGACCGTATTGTATTGGGTTGCAAAAAGTCTTGCCAGCGGAAGCCCCACATAACCGAGACCGATCACTGCTATTTTATTTTCCATTGTTTTTGTTGTTGGAAATGCAAAAGTAGCAGTTTTTCAATGATAATCTGTCTAATATTCAGATTGATTAATAATCGGTTAAAAAATAATAGCAGCGTTGATTTCCCGAAAAATTTCAGCTGTTTCAAATTGATTTGGGAAATTAATTTCTAACTTTAGACCTCAATAATTTCAAAAGGAATACAGCCAAAATATGAATTCTCGGGAAGAACAGCTCAAAGCTTTTAACAGACTGCTTGACATCATGGACGAGCTCAGGGAAAAATGCCCCTGGGACCGAAAGCAGACCACAGAATCACTTCGGTATCTGACCATAGAAGAAATGTATGAATTGTCTGATGCGATTTTGGATGATGACAAACAGGAAATCAAAAAAGAGTTGGGCGATCTTTTTCTTCATCTGATATTTTATTCAAAAATTGCTTCCGAAACCAATGATTTTGATGTGGCAGATGTGCTGAACGGAATCAGCGAAAAACTGATTTACAGACATCCTCACATCTATGGTGATACCTCTGTCAATGACGAAGAAGAAGTCAAAAGGAATTGGGAAAAGCTGAAATTGAAAGAAGGCAGAAAGTCTGTGCTTGAAGGCGTTCCGAAATCACTTCCGGCTGTGGTCAAGGCATTCAGGATTCAGGAAAAAGTTAAGGGTGTCGGTTTTGAATTTGAAAATTCTGAAGATACCTGGTCAAAAGTTTTGGAGGAAATTGAAGAATTCAAATCTGAAACCGATCCCGAAAAACGTGAACAGGAATTTGGAGATTTGCTGTTTTCGCTGGTGAATTATGCCAGATACACCGGAATCAATCCCGAAGATGCTTTGGAGCGGACCAACAAGAAATTCATTGATCGTTTCAAAATAATTGAGAAAATGGCTGAAGATTCAGGCAGGGATATCTCTCAACTTTCTCTGAAAGAGCAGGATGCGCTCTGGGAAAGGGCGAAATCAGAAAACTGATATTCAAAGTCTTTTTCTTTGCTTCCTTTGGAAATCACATTCTTTTTTTAAAAAATGCGGTCTGCAACGAAAGCGGGAATAATATTAATTTATATATTTGGTTCAATTAACTTACTAAATTCCGTAAAATGTTTAAACGATTTACCAGATTAGTATCCCTGGCGATATTGCTGTCGGGGGTCAGTCTATTTGGTCAGATATCCAATCGGCCATCCAATGACATGGTTCATCGCGCATTGTCTCAGTCCGGTACGGACAAGACACTTTCTGCCGATGATCTGAATTTTGAACTCACGGATTTCTATTCGAATTCAAAGAATGGAATCCAGCACATTTATTTGCGACAGACCTTAAATGGTCTTGAAGTGATTGGGACTGAGTCTTCAATCCATGTATCAAAAACAGGCAAAGTTGCCTCAGTCAGCAACAAATTTTTAAACAGCATTCAAAAGAGAGGCAGCCAATCACCGGCTTCCCCACAGATTGATGCTGTTCAGGCAGTGAGCTCTGCAGCCATGCAGCTCGGTTATCACCCGACCAAAGGATTCAGTGTGGTTTCCCAAAGTCTTACTGTCGATAAAAAATCAATGATCAGTGACGGAGGTATCTCGCTCAGCGACATTCCGGCGCGTCTGATGTACTTTGCAGACGAGAACGGAAACATCAGTCTGGTTTGGGACATTTCTATCGAAGCTGTCAGTCAGACCGAATGGTACAATGTAAGAGTTGATGCCAAAAACGGAAAGATTATCGATAAGGTGAATTGGACCAATTCATGTGATTTTGGCTTTTCTGTAACCGACAGTTTTACACCCGGTTTTGGAAAAATCAATTACAGTCCGTTTACACCACAGTTTAATTTTAACCCGAATGTCGCAGGAACCTACAACGTTTTTGCAATGCCGACTGAAAGTCCATACTACGGAGGCAGAACAATGGTGTTGGCTGACGATGTGGTGAATTTCAATGCTTCGCCTTACGGCTGGCATGACACCAACGGCTCGCCCGGTCCTGAATACACCACCACCAGAGGTAACAACGTAAACGCTTATGAAGACGGAGATCATTCGGGATATCAGCCTTCCGGCGGTGCCAGTTTGATCTTTGATTTTCCGTTCGATTCGAATTATTCTTCAGGCAATCAGTCAGAAGATGCTGCGATTACCAATCTGTTTTACTGGAACAACATTATCCATGATGTGTTTTATGAATATGGTTTCGACGAAGTAGGAGGAAATTTCCAGCAGAACAACTACGGAAATGGCGGTGCAGGCAATGACTATGTAAATGCCGAAGCGCAGGACGGAAGCGGTACCTGTAATGCCAACTTCTCAACTCCGCCGGACGGAAGCAATCCGAGAATGCAGATGTACATTTGCGGAAACAAGGACGGTGATTTTGACAATGTTGTAATTGCTCACGAATACGGACACGGAATTTCAAATCGTCTGACCGGTGGTCCAAGCAACGTCAACTGTCTGAACAATCAGGAGCAGATGGGTGAAGGATGGAGTGATTATTTTGGCCTGATGCTGACCATGGAACCCGGCGATCAGGGTTCTGATGTCAGAGGAATCGGCACCTATCTTTTCAATCAGGGTCCAGGCGGTGCAGGAATCAGAACATATCCTTATACAACCAATATGAGTGTCAATCCGCACACCTATAACAGTATCAAAACTGAAGTAGCTCCTCACGGAGTGGGCAGTGTCTGGTGTGCAATGCTTTGGGAAATGACATGGGGACTGATCGACGAATACGGATTTGATCCTGATATATACCATGGTACCGGAGGAAACAATATTGCACTCCAACTGGTGGTTGAAGGTCTTGCACTGCAGCCATGCAGTCCGGGATTTGTTGACGGAAGAGATGCAATCCTTTTGGCTGACCAGCTTTTGTACGGAGGTGCCAACCAATGTATCATCTGGGATGCCTTTGCAAAAAGAGGTCTTGGATACAGCGCAAATCAGGGTTCGTCAGGAAATAAAAATGACGGTACCGAAGCTTTCGATACACCATCAGCAACTGCTGCGTTTACAGCACCCGACGATGTTTGTGAAGACAAAGGGGTTATGACCAATTTGGGCGGAGGAACACCAATGGGCGGCGTTTACAGCGGTCCCGGTGTAACCGATAACGGAAACGGACTGACTTATTCGTTTGATCCTGCAGCTGCAGGAGTTGGTGTTCATACCATCACTTATTCAGTACCGGCAACACAGTGTGCAGACGCTTCATCTGCATCTGATGAAATTGAAGTGACTGCTTCAATCCAGTTTGATTGTCCTGCTGATATTGAGGTGCAGACTTCAGGCAGTAACTGTTCGGTTGTTGTCAACTTTGCGACTCCGGATGCATTGCGAAACTGTACAATTTTGAATGGTGAAAATTTTGATGGTGTCGGTGTGCCAAATCTTCCTTCAGGCTGGACTACCCAGACCGATCAGGGAACCTCAAACAACTGGAAAACAGTCAATACACAGTCTTCTTCGTCACCCAATTCTGCATTTGCTGCCAATCTCAATTCAGTTAGTTTGTCATCTTTGACCTCTCCCGAATTCCAGATTGCAAGCACAAGCGCAAAACTTAAATTTGATATCAGACATGTCTGTGAAACCAATTTTGACGGTGCTGTACTTGAATATACAACCGACAACGGTGCCACATGGAAAGACATACTGAACGGTGGAGGAACCTTTGCTTCGGGCGGTTATACCCATACACTGAGTTCAAGTTTCGGAAACCCGCTGGGCGGAAGACAGGCATGGTCAGGAAGTGCGACTACATTTAAAAATGCGGTTGTCAATCTGAATGCTTCAATGAACGGCCAGACGGTTAAATTCAGATGGAGAATGGGTTCTGACGTTTCAGTCGGATCACAGGGTGTCTGGATTGACAATGTAGAAGTTGAAGGTGTTCCTGACCCTGCACCGATTGTAGTTACTCAGATCGAGGGTCTGCCATCAGGCAGCGCATTCCCTGCGGGTACCAATGTGGTGACCTTTCAGGCTGATGCCGGTGATGGAAATGTAACCACCTGTTCTTTCAATGTAATTGTGAATGAAGATGTACCGCCGGTGATTACCTGTCCAGGTGATATGTCGGTAACTGTTCCTGCAGGAGGCACTTATACACTGCCTGATTATTGGGCAAACGGCGATGTGACCGCTACAGACAACTGCTCAGCGACAACCGATCAGACCCAAAGCCCTGCCGTAGGCAGTCAATTGAGTCCGGGAGTTCACACCATCGAATTTTCTGTCAAAGATGCATCAGGAAATATGGCTGACTGCAGCTTCCAGCTTACTGTTTCAGAAGACGGTGGCGGCGGTTCAGATGCCTGCTTTACTGAAGACTTCTCAGATATTGTAAACGGTAACAGCACAGAAACCACCGGTTCGGGTACGGTTTGGAACGGCAATGACAATTTCCCGACGGTTGAAAAAGCATACCAGGCGGGCGGTGCAGTCAAACTGGGTACCGGCTCACTTACCGGTTCGATCGAATCAAGAGATTTAACAGAGGTATCGGGAGACATCAGTGTGAACATCATGGTGAAAGGCTGGACAAATATTGAAGGAGATCTAAAAGTCAGCATTGACGGACAGGAACAGATACTGAGCTATACAGCAAAAATGGCAGATCCGTTTGAAGAAGTAACCGCAACCTTCACAGGAGTTGCAGCCGGTTCAAATCTGAAAATAGAGACAACTGCCAAACGTGCATTTATTGACAATGTTGAAATCATCTGCGACGGCGGTGAAGAACCTGAGGAAGGCTGTTTGGATGCACCCAACGGACAATGGGGCGATTATACTCCGGCTTGCTTAGGCCTGCCTGAAATCGTTGCGGATATCTCGTGGACCGGTGAATATTCTATGGTTCATCTGACCGCCGGCGTCGAATATACATTCTCAAGTTCTGTTTCTACTGATTTCATCACCATATCGGATGAGGACGGTACCACAACGCTTGCCAGTGGAGTTTCTCCGGTAATCTGGACACCGGGTACAAGCGGTGCTTACAGGTTCTATACCCATCTTGATGAAGACTGTGACTACGATTTCAGCTTCAGAGACAGAATCATTCAATGCGGTTCTCCGGTCATCATTGAAGAGCCAGATTTTGACTGCTTCCAGGGAGACGGAATCACTTCTTCGTTTGACAATGGATTCAATATTACGATTTCCTCAGCATTCAGAACGGCTGATGACTTTACGGTTGAACCGGGTATTGAATTTACTTTGAGACAGATTACAATCGATACAAATCAACAGACAGTTCCGGCTTCTGCCACTATCAATATCCGTCAGGACAATGCCGGAGCACCCGGTGCAATCGTTGAAACGGTTACTATGGCTCCTTCCGATGCAATTCAATATGGAACTGCATTTGGAGATCCGGTCTATCATCTGATTTTTGATCTGGATGAACCGCTGGTATTTGGAGAAGGTACCTACTGGATTGAACCTGCAATGAGTTCCTCTGGCGGTGAGGCAGTGTGGTGGCTTGCGACTTCAACCAATCCTCACGGCTCCAATCCATACAGAAGTCAGGACGGAGGTGCGAGTTGGATACCCGACACAACCGGTTTGGACATGGTATTCTTTGTAGCAGGAGATTGTGACAATGCCCCCAGCGGCGGCGAAGACTGCGACCAGGGTGATGACAGCAACGGATTCGAAAACGGATTCAACATCATTGCCGGAGGCACATACAGAAACGCAGACGACTTCTTTGTATCTGCGGGCAACACGCTCAACATACAGCAGATCGAACTCAACGTATTTGCGTCAGATCATTTTGCAACCATGAACTTCAACTTCTATGAAGATGACGGCGGCAAACCGGGCAGTACAATCGTTGAATCACTGACTGATGTGCCCGTTACAACGGTTGGTATTGGCAGTAACTTCGGATACATTGTGTATGCAACCTTCGCAGAAGTGAACCTGACATTTACCGAAGGTCACTACTGGATGCAGCCTGAGGCAAACACCGGAGGCGGAGCAGCATTCTGGGAGATTACCACAGCCGGTTCACTCGGCGATCCGATCGCAACCAGCGAAGCAGGAGGTGCATGGGAACCGGATGCTGACGGCAGCCATGGTGTGTTCAAACTGCATTGCGAACCTGTAGAACCGCCTGAAGAAGGATGTCTGTTCGATATTACAGCTGATGTGGAACCGATCACAAGGGTTGTACTCTCAGACATTGACAATTCGTCAAGTCCTGAAGTGAACGGATCACCTGCACTGGAAGACTTTACTTCTGTTGTCGGTCATCTGGCACCGGGTGCAACCTACGAAGCAGCCTTCGAAGGAAATACAAACGGTCCTTTCACCAACTATTTCACCATCTGGATCGACTTTGACCAGAGCGGAACTTACGAAAGCAGTGAAATGTATGAAATCGGATCGATTTACAATTCTACCGGAACAGACGGTCAGCAGGCAACTGCAAGTATTACAATTCCTTCTGGAGCAACCTTGGGAACTACAACCATGAGAGTGATCAAGAACTATGGTTCTTCACCAACCAATCCTTGCGGTATCTATTCGTTCGGACAGGGTGAGGATTATACCATAGAGATTGAAGAACTCACCGACTGCTCGGGTATGCCTGAAGCCGGTACAGTGACGGTAAACCCTGATCACGGCAACCCTGGATCGACCTATACCGTATCTGCATCCGGTTATACCATCGGCAACGGACTGACCTACCAGTGGCAGTCAAACACCGACGATGCAGGCTGGGTGAACGAAGGAACTGCAATGAGCGGATATTCTTCGTACACTGCTACCGCTCCGGGTGAGATTGGAAGTCAGGTGGAATGGAGACTTGAAGTAACCTGTACATTCTCGGGTCTGACTGCAACTTCAACAACCGATATATTCACTGTTGAGCAGGTTTACTGTGAACCGGAAGTATTGATCGTAGAACCGATCACAAGAGTGGTATTTGCAGACATCGACAACTCTTCAGATCCGAACAGCACGGTTGGCTATGAAGACTTCACTGCGATTGTCGGCAATGTGGATCAGACTGTTACTTATCCGATCGCACTCGAGGGCAACACCGCAGGGGCATGGACCAATTACTTTACAGTATGGGTTGACTGGAACCAGAACGGAACCTTTGAAACTTCAGAGATGTATGAGATCGGATCAATCTACGATTCAACCGGTACAGACGGTCAGCAGGCGACAGGCGAAATCACCGTACCTGCAGATGCAGTAATCGGTGTGACCAGAATGAGAGTGATCAAGAACTTCAACAGTTCACCGACCGATCCTTGCGGAAGCTATACCTTCGGTCAGATCGAAGATTACTCAATCAACGTTCAGAGTCTCGGTACAGGCGACATTAATTCTTATGACTTCAGCTACTGGCCGAATCCGACCAAGGGTGTGATAAACATTCAAAGTCAGAAAGAGATCAGGACGATAGAAGTGCTGAATCTCGCCGGACAGAAAGTGATGGCAGATCAGAAACTCAATCAGGGTCAGATCAACATCTCTCAATTGAGTTCTGCAACTTATCTGTTCAGAGTTCATTTTGCAGACGGTAAAGTCAGAACATTTAAAGTTCTTAAAAAGTAAATTAAAGTTTAACCATAAAACAGAAGAGGGTGTCCGACTTTTCGGACACCCTCTTTTTTTGTTTAAACAGAACAGATTAAAACGGAAGATTGATACTTTCCGGATCAATCAGTTCATAGGTATAATTGTTTTCAAGAAAACTGACCGGAATGCTTTGAGAACCAAAAATCTCTTTTTCGGTAAATCCCCAGGGAGACCAGTAATCGTGCAATACCTGACCAAAAATTTTGTCTTTCCAGGGTCTGAAAATTGGTTTGCTGCCCTGCTGAACCACCGGAAGTGCGTCAATGCTAATACTTTTGCCGTCACCTGTAATTTTAAATTTTTTGGAATATTGCAGCAGATAATTTGAATACAGGAATCGGGCGCACAATTCTTCAAACTGTATCGGATGAAGGACATGCCCTTTCGTTTTTGACAAAATTTCTTTGTATTCATTGTAAAGCACACCGTTGTCCTGAAGGATGGCAATGATGCCGAAACCGTTGATGCCCAGAGAAAATATCAGATTGATCGCATCATCTCTGTAATTGAATATATCCTTCGAATATTTGAGCTGAACCACCGAAATGCTCCAGGGCTTGTTTTGGGTAAAATGAACCGGTGAAATCAAGGACTGAAGCATCAGATGAAAATAACCGAATCTTTCTTTCAAAGTATCAGAAAGTTCAAATTTGATTTCCTGTTCGTCTGCTCTATTTTTCTCAAGCAGCATTTCATGATACAAAATTCCGTACACCATTCTGCCGGACCAGAGAAAAAGTTTTTGACTGTCCAGTGAATTGACCGCTTCAAAACCTTTGTCAAACGCTTCTTTGATTTCCAGATCAAGCTTCTCAAATGCATTTTTCACACGATCTGAACAGGGCAATGTCATAGAGCCGTATGTTGTATGATTGACAGAATCCATCATTTCAAACTTTTTGTCACGATAGTCAAAACGGTCAAGCACCCATTCGGGAAAAACGGTGATGACCTCATCATTGCCGGTCAGATCGTCACCCGACAAAAAACAGGTATGATCATCAAAATGATAGGTTTCAAACGGATTGTATAATTGAAGCGACATTTTTTTACAATTAAAAAGCCAAAATTAGAGATTAAAGCGGAGCGGTTCAAATCTTTGAAACTGAAGTTTGTTGGCATCGCCTCAAAATAATTGGAAATGCTGTTTCAGATTAAACTTTGATTTTGTTTATCTTGCAGCCGATTATGTTTGGTCGAATTTCAATAATTTCAATCCTGCTGTTTCTGACGCTTTCCTGTGCCAGACAGGGAACTCCGTCGGGCGGGCCAAAAGATGAAACACCGCCCAAATATTTGAATTCAACGCCCGATACGCTGTCTCTGAATGTTCCAACCGACTTGACCGAAATTAAAATCAATTTTGATGAATACGTGGTGTTGAAAGATCAGCAGAACAATGTGATTGCTTCGCCTTCACTCGGAAATTCGGTCAATTTTCAGCCGACAGGTTCAGCTGCCAAAACGGTGAGAATCAAACTGAATGATCCGCTGAAGGAAAATACGACTTATAACATCAATTTTGGGAATGCGATTCAGGACAACAATGAAGGAAACATCCTCAAAGATTTTCATTTTGTTTTTTCGACCGGAGATTTTATCGACTCGCTGATGGTATCTGGCAAGGCGAGTGTGCTTTCTGAACGCAAACTGCCCAAGAATCTGGTCGTTGGCCTTTATCCGATCGATTCGTTGTACAACGACAGCATTATTTTAAAACAAAAACCGTTTTATGTAGCCAGACCTGGTGATGACGGAACTTTCAAACTGAATTATCTGCATTCCGGAAAATATCAGCTGATTGCATTCAATGATGAGATTGAAAATATGCAGTTTGATCCGTCAAAAGAAAAAATCGGATTCTCAAATGAGCCGCTGGATCTGGATTCTGACCGGACGATGAATATTGTCCTTTTTGATCAGCAGCCTGCTTATCGGGTTGATAAAGCAGAACAGAAAGGCTACGGCCAGCTGGTTTTTATATTCAACGGACAGCCGGATGAGGTGGAAATAAAACCGGTGGATTTTGATTTTACAACTTCAAAAATTTCTTATCAGCCAAAAAGCGATTCGCTCAATTTCTGGTTCAATCCGGCAATTGATACGATCGGCGCAAAGGCAAAAAGAATCAAATTTGCAGTCAGACACAAGGATCGGACAGATTCAGTTTCTTTGGTTTACAATCCTACACAGACCCATAAACTGAAAATTGAATCAAAACAAAAATTGAGTTTTGTCCCCGGCAGAATGGTGAAGCTGACAACAAATTATCCGATCAGCCGACTGGATTCCTCTTTTGTTTCGGTTTTTAAAGATACGATTCAGATCAGTCCGAAACTGATTCCTGATTCAAAAAATGAAAATGCATTTACAGTCGATTTTCCGATCGAATTAAATTCAAAATACGATATAGAATTTTATCCCGGCGCACTGACAGATTTCTTTGGCGAAACCAATGATACTTTGAAATACAGTTTCAGTGTGAAAACAAGAAATGATTACGGCAATCTGAAACTGATACTGAGCAATCCGCCAAAACATCCTTTCTTTTTGAAATTGATGAGTGAAAAGGATGAAGTCCTGGATGAACAGTACACCGATCAGACCGAGTTTGTGTACAATTATTTGAATCCCGGGAAATATTATTTCAGGATTTTTGTGGATGAAAATGAAAACGGATTTTGGGATACCGGTGATTTTTTTGAAAGAAGATATCCCGAGCCTGCGTTTGTTTATCCCGATCTGATCAATATTCGTTCAATGTGGGATGCAGAAGAAAACTGGATTCTGCCGCCGGATGATTCTCAAACAGTTGATGATTCGAAACCCG
>JACFND010000053.1 GCA_019455045.1 Flavobacteriia bacterium | reverse complement strand
ATTATAAATCGCATACTGGTTCTGAGTATAACCTGACCCCATCTGATGGTGAATCTGATTGGTTCGGTTGTCCCAGAAATAGAAATTGGGGTCGATGTTGTCTGATGCAGCTCCTTTGTTTGCTTCATACAGTTGTTTGATATCCAAATTGGACGGATAAGGATTTCCGACCAGATTATATCCCGGCCCTGTATATGCCATCGGATAATTCAGGATTCCGTTGAAAGGAACGCCCCTGAACACACCGGTTTCTGTTTTTATTCCTGTTCCCGGTGATTCCTGAACCGCATAAGCCAGCCCCGCAACATAAGGTCCCTGGGTTTCATAGAAATAATAATTTCCTTCGTTGTACACCTGAACACTGTTTGGATTTATCGGATAAATTGTGGGTTTGATGTTTCCGTTATTGACCGGAGAAGTGATAAAGTTGTATTCAAGTCTTCCGCTCGAAAAATTGTAGGTTCTGTTGACCGTAATCTCGCCCACGTTGGGCGCATTGTCATTGATCTGAATCAGATTGGCGTTGTTATTTACCACAATATTGTTATTGGCCGTTGACTGATTCTTGACAAAATCAGTGACGGTAAGACTGGCGCCGTCATTGATTTCAAGATGCCCCGTATTCCTAACCGTCAGATTTTTGGCCAGACCGTGTACCGGATTGTCAGCTGCATCGGTATCGAGATAAACCGTTTTTTTAACGATGACACAGTTGTTGGCCGATGGTACTGTCGCAATACCCAGACCGGCTGCAGGCTTCCAGTCTGCGGCTACCGACCAGTCGGAATTGTCTGAATTCCACACCTTTGTTGTGTTTTGCAATATAACCTGTCCGTCCACCGTACAGCCGTTGCTCAGTACCGCAGTGGATTTAAGTGTCCAGTATGCATTTGATTCCAACTGAAAGTCATTGGGTTTGATGCAGACCTCAGAGACATCTTCTCCGCTGTAAGGTGTCTCACAATCAATGTCATATATATCCACATCATTATTGACGGCAGCCCATATAAATTTGGGTTCCAGTGCACGGTTGCCGTAAAGACGGATGTTGTCCAGTGCGGCCATATTGTATTTCCAGCCAGTTCCTCCTGCTGCTGTGAATAGCACAAAGCGGATTTTGATATTGTCAACCTGATAGGTTTCATCGAGTTGGAAGACCTGATGGACAAATCTGCCCGGATTGCCCAGGGTATTGATATAGGTTTGCAGGGTAGTCCAGCTTGCACCGTTGTCGGTTGAAATCTGAAGTTTCAGATGTTCCTGAGTTTCGTCTCCGCCTATATAGGTCTGGAAATAGAGTCCAAACTCCAGTGTGAGTCCGGTAAGATCCGATGCGTTCACTTTGTCTGTGAGTTGCAGTATTTTGGTGATATTGGCATTCTGTCCGATGTCTGTAATCGCTGTGACGAATCTGCCGTTGTTGTAGCCAGATGACATTGCCGGTCTTACCACGCTGTATGGCGGTTTGGTTACTGTATAGGGATTTTCACGGTTCTTCCAGTCGGCATCTGCCAGATTGGCTCCCTGATAGACGCTGGCATCAATGTTTGTGAAAGCCCCCAATCCATCGTTTTGATTTTCATCATTGAAGGTTTCATTGATGAGGTGAATTTGCTGATAATCACCCCAGGCATTTACATTGAGGCTGGTGTCGTCACCGCAGATTTCCTGTAAGCCTCCACCTATCTCTATGTTCGGTATTGGGTCAATTTTGGCAATGACCGGTACCCGGGCCACTGATTCGCAACCGCCGGCTGTTACCGTCACCCAGTAGGTGGTGGTTTCTTCCAGTTCTTCTATGAGCAGAGTGTTTGAAGTTTGTCCGAGCAGTATGGGGTCATCTCCGAATTGTGTTTCATACCAGTTGTATAGCGCTCCCACCGGCCCCTGAGCCGAAATATTCAAATCACCCGGGCCGCAACGGACACCATCGCCCGTATTGACATTCACGGCAGTTACTTTGGCATCACAGTCTGCGATGACTTTGAACATATAGTCTTCTGCCTCTCCGTACTGTCTTTGTGTTGCATTATAGGAAGTCCCATCAATGGTAATGGTTCCTGTTAATGTACCAAAATCCTCACAGGGACTAAAATTATAACCCCAGCTTTCTAAGGTTAGAGGTGGATTTTTTTGAACATCAATCCATGAATTATATGATCTGATTCTGATTTTGTACTCGCCAACCGCCTGATCGGGAGGAATTACAAAACCGAAGAGGACCGCATTGGTGGCTGTATTTTCTGTATCATATACCAATTCAGATTCGCTGAAATGCCCATTCTGATTCCAGTCCACCCAGGCTTTGAAATGACCTCTCCAGGAGTTCAGCTGCGCATGTACATTGATTACCTGTCCCTGTGCCTGTCTCGGCATTTGATTGGTGTTCCAAAGCGAGGTAAAATCCTGATAACCATTGGTATATCCATTTCCCATATTGACAACATCGGTAGGATTAAGCGCACCCAGAAAACGAACATCTCTGATGAACAAATCGTCCGGGTCTGTTAGGGTATGGGGCTCACAAGGGTCAACGGAATCTTCATACACAATGATCAAATGAGGTGGATTACTGCCTGAATATCCCTGAAATATAGCATAATTTGAAGAATTCCAATTTGATCCGCTCACAAGCACGCTGATTGCAACCCAGCCATCTTCCAAAGCATTTTGCACAAAATTAACCCCATTGGCACTAAATGTATTATTTCTCCATGTATTATTATTACTTCCGATACCAACAGCGTCTGAAATATAATACTTAGGACTACCATATATTTCGCTGTAGGTAGAAGTTACAGGATCGACATATAAATCTGCTATGGTCATAGTCCTTTGGCTTCCTGAATCGCCCTCCATACCAGAACGATAAAATCCTGAGTTAACCGAAACAATGACTTTATCCGGACCAATCGCACTTAGATTAAATTTTGCAAAACCCCGAATAGAATTTCCGGAGGAGTTAAATCCGACCCTCACCTCATTGGTATCACCACCTTGAATTTGGGTGGGCCATCCTGACCATTTATTGGAATTATTCGGATTAATCGTCACAGAAGGATCTACCATAACCGGAAACTGTCTTTCATTACTCAACAGCCAGTTTGATTTTACTTTTGTTTTTACAGTCACCATTTGTCCTATCTGCTGAACTTCAAAAACAGTGTTTTTATCAACTGAAATCAATTGAGAATTTGCATCGGTTGATTTTGGACTGTCATACAGATAGATATTATTACCCAGATTGTCTTTTATCAGCACTCCATTTTCAGACATTGCAAATGTCCATCCGACCGGAAGTATAATATCTTCGCTAAAAACCAAATAAGCTGCACCTGCTGGAATGTCTCCCATAGCCTCTTTGTTCGGAATGATATAATTCAAATCCCTTTTGCCGGTCAGAACCGTAAATTCTGCTGAAATCTGACCAAAAAGATTGTTGTAATACAACTTATCACCCTGCACAGTTGCAGCGGGATTGCTGCTGTTGATTTTATTTTTTTGCTGTCCGTTTACTTCCCAGTACATTTTTGTATTCAGAAATTCAACCACCTCGCCCTCTGCAGTTTTACTTTTTACACCTTTGTGTGCAGTTGCACCAAAAAAGGATTCAAAAAGGTTTGTTGAATTTGAATAAGGAAAGGCAGAATCCGGATTTGCGGTAATGCTGTGACTGATATCAAAATACTGCCCGTTTTTTTCATAATGAATAGGGCCGGCGCCGATCAGTGCGGTAAAAGTACCGTCTCCGTTTTCATAAGTTTTTGAATACAAATCTCTTTTTGAGGTAACTTCCCGTTTTCCTTTGACCGCATCAAAAGGAGATTGGCTGACAGAACCGCTACTCGGTTGTTGTCCGCCTTTTGAATAAATATCCGGTTGGTTCCCATTGACGGAAGACCCGGAAACAGTTTCATCTGTTTTTGAAATTTTACCGGAAGGATTCATTGCTGAATCCTGCTGAACAGTTAGCGTTTGATTTGCGATTTCAATAGAATTCGGCAGTTTTTGAATGTTTTGTGCGCCGACAAAAGTCATTGCCATTATGCACAGACACAGCGCGTAGATTTTCTTCATAATACCACTTTTAAGAAGCTTTTATACACTTCTCAAAGGTCTGAGGTTGTTGGTGTTGAGTTCAGGTATTGGTATTATGGTTTGGATTGGATTGAGCAAATATAAATCTATTTATTTTGAATTTCCAAATTTTTTGTTAAATGTTTTGGGTGTGGGGCGTCGGGTGTATGATGGGGAAAATGGGTGAATGATGTTGTCAACCCCAATCAGGGATTTTCAAACCTCTAATTTCTAACTTGGAACCTGACCCGAGCGAAGCGAACTGTACGAAGTAAAACCTGAAACACCTAATTCCCCGTCAGATCCTCAAAAATCAATTCTGCAGTTCTCTCTGAAGCGCCCGGACCGCCCAGTTTTTTTCTGAGCAGTTTGTAGTCATTCAGAATCTGAGAACGTTTGGGTTCGCTCAGGATATGATTGAGTTCGGCTTTCAGATTTTTGGTTGTCAGATCGGACTGTATCAGTTCTTTTACCACTTCGCGATCCATAATCAGATTGACCAGAGAAATGTATTTGACAAATTTCACCACCCTTTTTCCGATTTCGTAAGAGATCCTGCTGCCTTTGTAACAAACAACTTCCGGCGTGTCGAGCAATGCGGTTTCCAAAGTCGCAGTGCCCGAAGTCACCAGTGCTGCTTCAGAATTTCGGATCAGATCATAGGTTTTTCCAAAAACGATTTTTAAATCTTTTCCAACTGCCTGATGATAAAATTCTTTATCCTGCGAAGGCGCACCCGCCACCACAAACTGATAGTCGGGAAAGGCCTGAGTCACCGAAAGCATGATCGGCAGTTTGACCCTGATCTCCTGCTGACGGCTGCCCGGAAGAAGCGCAATGATCTTTCGATCGTCCAAACCGTTTTCGGTTTTGAACTGCTGCGGATTGGTTTCGGGCAAATCCTTCATCGCATCCAAAAGCGGATGACCGACAAAATCGACCTCGAAATTATATTTTGCGTAAAAATCTTTTTCGAACGGAAGAATCACAAACATCCGGTTGACAAACTTCTTGATCTGGTGTACCCGGCCGGTTTTCCAGGCCCAAATTTGAGGCGAGATATAATAATAAACTTTGATGCCGAGCTTTCTGACAAATTCAGCAATCCTCAGATTAAAACCCGGGTAATCAATCAGTATGACTGCATCCGGTTTCCAGTTTTCAATGTCTTTTTTGCAGAATTTAATGTTTCCGAGTATGGTTTTCAGATTCATAATCACTTCTGCAAAACCCATAAATGCAAGGTCTCGATAATGTTTGATCAAAGTTCCGCCCTGCTCTTTCATCAGATCACCGCCCCAAAATCTGAATTCAGCTTTCGGATCTTTGATTTTCAGTTCTTTCATCAGATTGGATCCATGCAAATCGCCCGATGCCTCGCCTGCTATGATATAATATTTCACCCTTGCGTTTTGTTCGAAAAAACAAAGATATAATTTTGAATTCAGGAAACAGCTGTCGGAAATTGTAATAATTGCAAAGCTTTCTGCGTTGAATGATTAAATCAAATTCCAAAAAAATGAAAAAACTGTTGAAACTCACCGCGCTCATGAGCCTTTTTATCGCACTTTCCTTTGTGCCGACAAATAACAAAACCATCATTGTACTCGATGCCGGACACGGCGGAAAAGATTTGGGTGCGCAGACTGACGGTTTCGCCGAAAAGGATTATACGCTTGCCATTGCAAAACAGATCGTCAGACAAAATCAAAACAAAAACATTGAATTTGTACTGACCCGCGACGGTGACCAATTTGTTTCATTAAACGAAAGGACCGAAAAAATCAATGCAGTCAAACCCGATCTGGTGATTTCGATTCATCTGAACAATGCTCAAAATAAGGATGCAAACGGTATTGAATTTTATGTGAGCAATGAGAATTCGCAATATGACAAATCGATGAAATATGCAGAAATGCTTTCAGAGAATTTCGGAAATTCAATTTTTAACAATCGGGGTGTGAAAGACAACCGTTTTCATATTTTGAGAAATTCAGATTGTCCGGCGATCATTGCAAATATCGGTTTTGTGTCCAACCGGAAAGACAGAGATTATCTGAAATCAGAAGGAAGCAAAACTGAAATTGCCAATAAAATCCTGAGTTTTATCGACAGCTTAAATCATTAATTGACAGCTCTTAACAGCACTGTATAAATCGGAAAGTGGTCGCTGTATCCGTCGGGATAATAAGTGTCGCCGCCAAACATTCTGTACGGATATCCTTTGTATGGTCCGTCCGGAGAATACAGATAAGGCGGTGAAAAAATTTCGACTTTGTACAATTTATAGGTATCAAATTTCTTGTCGTTGTCAACCAAAGTTCCGGTGACAAAAAACTGGTCGAACAGATTCCATGAATCGCGATAGGCGAGTGTACCCAGACCTTTTTTGTACATACTTTCCATCGGATTGTAAATGTCACCCTTTCCGACATTTTCTTTTTTTCCGAGTGTTCCTACCACATCTTTGACGCTCGGGTTGACCGGATCATCGTTGAAGTCGCCCATTGCAATGATTTTTGCATCCGGATTTTCTGCTCTGATTTCATCATAAATTGATTTTACAGTTTCGGCTGCCTTCATTCGGTTGGGCTGGCTTCTTTTTTCGCCGCCGAATCTTGACGGCCAGTGATTGACCAGAAATGTAATTTCCTCGCCGTCCAAAAGTCCGGTGACCCGAAGCACATCACGGGTATAAACTTTATTTCCGTCAGGACCGATGATATCGATCGGATAAGGTTTTGCTTTGGTGACCGTAAATCTGCTTTTCTGATAAATCAGCGCCAGGTCGATCCCTCTTGCATCAAACGAATTGAAATGAATCACCCCGTAATTGTATGGTTTCAGTGCGGGCTGAGCCACCAGATCTTCGACCACTTCTTTGGTTTCAACCTCGCTCAGACCAACGATGACCGGCGGTGTTCCGGTTTCATCTTTTCCGATTTGCGAAATCACTTTTGCGAGCTGATGAAGTTTTCGGTAATATTTTTCGGAATTCCATTCTTTTTTTCCTTTGGGAGAAAATTCATCTTCCTGCAGGATCAGCGGACGGATGATTTTTTTACCGTCGATCAGATCATAAGTAAATCTGCCTCTGAAATAGACGGTATCGTATTTTGAAATATCTGATTTTGGAATTGCAATGTGATAAAGCGGATCATCCGGCTTTCGTGTTCCGTCCACATAATCAACCGAAACGATGGTGTCAAAAAGATTTTCAACATTGTAGAATGCTACGGTTGCCGATTGGTATTTTTGCTGTGCTGACAGAGATGTTGATAAGAAAATCAGAACAAATACAGTGATTAGCCGAGATTTATTAAATTTACACATAACAATTTTATTAAATTTGCCGCTCTAAGCGAAATTTCAGTTTGCTAAAATAAAGATAAAAATTCTTTAAATGAATAAATTATTGTTTACTATGACCCTGTTGATCCTCACCGGAATCGGACTGATGGGTCAGACCAAAATTTCGGGAATTGTAAAAGACAGTTCCACCGATAAAGAAATTTATAACCTGAATGTACTGATGCTTGAAACCGGTGAAGAGGTACAGACCGACCGGATCGGTTATTTCCAGTTTGTGGATGTGCCGGCCGGAATTTATACCATCAAGATCTCGGGTATCGGCTATCAGAGTTTGGAACAGACGGTTCAGACCGACGGACAGACGCCCGTAGATTTGGGTAATCTGTATGTGACTTTCAATCCGGCGGGCGAAACCGTGGGAATCATCACACTGACAGATGACGAACTCGATGCGGATGAGACTTCTTCACAGTCTTCGGCAGGTTTGCTCCAGTCTTCACAGGATGTATTTGACAGAACTGCCGCTTTTGAACTCGGCGCCTACTGGTTCAAGACAAGAGGTTATGACAACAAATACAGTGATGTGTTTTTTAACGGGGTCAGAATGAACAAGATCAACAACAACCGTGTCAACTTTGGCGATTGGGGCGGTTTGAACGACGTGACCAGAAGACCTTATGAACAGACCAACGGCATCAATCCTTCCGAATTTGCATTTGGAAGCGTGGGCGGAACCACCTATATAGATACCCGTCCGTCGCTGATGAGAAAAGGAACCAGTCTTGCCTATTCGTTTACCAACCGTTCGTACAACCAGCGCGTGCTTGCAACCTATAACACCGGTCTGATGAAAAACGGCTGGGCGATCATGGGTTCCTTTGCAAGAAGATGGGCTGAGGAAGGTGTGATTGAAGGAACTTTTTATGATTCTTATGCCTATTATCTGGGTGTTGAAAAAAAGATCAACAACAATCATACGATTACCTTTACCAGCTTTGGCGCACCGACCAGAAGATCGACCAACAGTCCGAATACTCAGGAGATCTATGATCTGATGGGCAAAGACTACAACGCATACTGGGGATGGCAGGATGGTGAAAAAAGAAGTGAAAGAATCAGAAAATTCTTTGAACCGGTCAATCTGCTGACCCACTATTGGACCATCAACAGCAAATCAAGACTGACCACCACAGTCGGTTATCAGTTTGGAAAAGACAGCAGAAGCCGTCTGGACTGGAACCATGCAAACAATCCGTCACCGATTTATTACAGAAATATGCCGAGCTACTACGAGTCGCTGGCTGATGCATCTCCCGAAGTTATCAACATGGTGTATGACAGATGGAGAAATGATCAGACTTATTCGCAGTTGGACTGGAGCGATATTTACAGACAAAACTACAACCGAGGAAACGGCGGTGCTGCTTATGTATTGGCAGGTGATGTAAACGAAGACAAAATCTGGTCAGTCAGTTCGATTTTCAAATCAGAATTGAACGAAAACATCAAATATACGGTTGGTGTCAATTATCAGAACACCAATTCGCATCTGTACAGAGAGGTGATCGATCTGCTGGGCGGACATCATTTTGTAAATTATGATGATTTTGAAAACGTATCCTACAATACGGATGAAGACCCGAACAGACAGGTGGGCGAAGGCGACAAATACCAGTATGATTATGAAATTCATCATCAGCTGACCAATCTGTTTGCACAGTTTGATATTGCAATGGGCAAATTTGATCTGACAATGGGTGCCAAATTATCAAATACCAATGTTTATCGTTTTGGAAATTACAGACACGAACAGTATCTGGATAATTCAAAAGGAAAAAGCAAAACTTATGATTTCTGGAATTTCGGTACCAAGGCACAGGTATTATACAAAATGGACGGAAGAAACTTCATCCGGTTCAACACCATGTATATGACCTATGCGCCGACTACAGATGAAATCTTCCCGAATGCAAGATCAAACGATTATACGGTTGACGAAAACAATTTTACACAGGGCGGCGACAATCTGAAAAACTCAAAAGTATTTTCATCTGATTTGAGCTATGTGCTGAGAGCGCCGAGAGTAAAAGGACGTGCAACCGCTTATTACACCAAATTCTTCAATGAATTTGAGAAAAACTTTGGATACATCGATGAGGGCGGCGGATCGAGCAATCTGTTTGCAGCCGACTATACCTACGGAATCGACAAACAGTTTATCGGAGGCGAACTGGCTTTGGAAGCACAGCTGACCACCACCATAACTTTGAATGCGGTTGCGTCACTGGGTCAGTTTACTTATGCAAACAACCCGACCCATCAGCGTTTTTCAGACAGCCGTACTTTTAACGAACTTGAAGGAGATCTGACTACTGTGGGTGCAACTGCACCGCAGACGACTTATCTGAAAAATTACAGAGTGGCAACCGGACCGCAGCAGGGATATTCTTTGGGCCTTCAGTACAGAGATCCTAAATTCTGGTGGGTAGGATTTACTGCAAACTATCTGGCAGCTAACTATCTGTCACCTGCGCCTTTCAGAAGAACCGCATCGATTTGGGGTGGCGGCGAACCGGGTGATTTCCCGGCAGGTTTGGCAGAATCATTCCTGCAACAGGAAAAATTCTCTGATGAATTTATGCTGAACGTGAACATCGGAAAGACCTTCAGAATCGGAAAATATTTTGCGGGCATCAGTGCAAGCGTGAACAATGTTTTGGACAACAGAGATTATGTAACCGGCGGTTTTGAACAGATCCGTGTCGGAAGTCTTCAGGTACTGGCGGACAATCCGGCCTATTCAAAGATTTTCGGACCCAAATACTGGTATGACCGCGGAAGATCATATTTCATCAATGCTTTCTTTAGATTTTAATAAACACAAACGAATAATTTAGACTAAAATGAATACAATCAAAAAAATTAGATTTGCTTTAATCGCGGTTTTGGGGCTGCTGACCGTCAACTCCTGCGTTAAAGACGACGACTGGTCTCTGCCGCCTGTGGCTGATTGCGCCGACAGCTGGACGACTGACCTGACAATCGAAGAACTGTTCAATATGGTGAACAATGCAGGACAGATTTTGGCTTTTGACGATGAAAGAGTATTGGAAGGATATGTGGTATCGAGCGACAGCACCGGAAACTTCTTCAAAACAGTTTCCATCCAGAACAGTCTGACCAATCCTACCAAAGGTTTGCAGATTGAAATGGACAGAGCCAATTTGTTCAATAATTTCCCGCTGGGATCAAAAATAAAAGTAAACCTGAAAGGACTGCATGTGGGTTACGACAGAGGTATGCTGAAAATCGGCGATCTGTTTGACAACAACACCCGTGTGGGACGTATGGCCGAAATCAAAATTGACGGTCATGTGAAACAAACCTGCGATCCGAGAGAATATGCAACTCCGGTTCAGTTCAACGGAATCCAGGATCTGCTCAACAACGGTGTGTTCAACACACTGGCGACCATCAACAATATACAGTTTGATGATTCTGAATTGGGCAATACGTATGCGGATGCAATCGGACAGCAGACTGTAAACAGAAAACTGGTTGATGCGGACGGAAAAACCATCGTATTGAGAAACAGCGGTTTTGCAACTTTTGCAGGCGATCCTCTTCCTGAAGGAAGCGGAAGCATCACAGTTGTGATCAGCGGTTATGATGCAAACAACAACGGTACGGTTTCGCCAAGCGAATATCAGCTGTTTATCAGAGATACAAACGATGTCAACTTCAACAATCCGAGATTTGGAGACGGCGGAGGTTCAGATCCGAGCGATTATTTTGCATGTTTGAACGAAGGTTTTGAAACCTATGCGGAAGGAAATGAAAACTTTACCAAATATGAAAACCTGGCTGCAACCGGCGGAAGAAAATGGAGAGTGACTGCTTTTGGCGGCAACCAGTACATTCAGGTAAGCGCATTCAACGCTTCGGGTCCTGTGGTTTCTTATTTTGTTGTTCCGGTTGATTTCTCAAATGCGGATACTTTCTCATTCAAATCAAATGACGGTTACAACAACGGTGATCCTTTGAAAGTTTATTATTCAACCGATTATGTACCGGGCGGAAATATCAGCAATGCAACTCTGGTGAACATCACTTCATCATTCAACATCTCGACCGGCCACACCAGCGGATACGGTTCAGGATTTGTTGATTCGGGTGATTACAGTCTTGCATCGCTTTCAGGCAACGGAGTCATCGTCTTTGCCTATGAAGGCAGCGGAACAGGCATCACCACCACTATACAGATTGATGATATCAAAATCATTGACAACGACGATCCGGACTGCGGCAGTGGCGGAGGTGGTCAGGAACCACCATCTGCAAATGCAAAACCGTTGTTTGCAGGTTATAATTTCGAAGACTGGTCAGCATTCCTCGGCGGATTGAACTCATTCGGTCTGCAGGATTATGCAACCCAAAGCATGGGAACCGGTTTGGAAGGAAGCGCTTCTCTGAAAATTTCAACCGATCCGACCACCACAAACGGAAACGATTATGTGTTCACTTCACATGCAACCACAGATTTACCTTCATCTTATACAAGAGCGATTTTCTTTATGAAAGGAACTTCGGATAAATCGGTTTCACTGAATCTTTATGTTGACGATACCACATATTATAAATTTAATCTTGGTACCATCACCGAAGGTCAGGTGATCCAGCAATCGGGTAACAACCAGTACACCGGAACCATCAACACCGGCGGCCAGTGGATTCAGATTACGCTTGATCTGACCGGAATTACTGATCTGAATACATCCAACACTTCGGGCAATCTGTTTGCGCTCAAGATTGGAAAAAATGCAAATTACGATCTGCACTTCGATAATTTCACCATCGAATAAGCGGATTTTAAAATCAATACAAAACAGCATCATTCAAAAAAATGGTGCTGTTTTTGTTTGCGGTAAAATCAAAAGAAATCAATCGGAGTCATAATATTTCAGTTATTCTTCCGATTATTCTTAATATAGCATCTTCAAATTCAAAATATGAACAGAATAATCAGGTTGGGACTGCTCGTTTTGGGGTTTTTATTTTTGACTGACTTTTTGAATGCACAGAATACCGTCACTCTCTCGGGCAATGCAGCCGATGAGGTAACCGAACTTCCGGTGGCTGCAGCAACCGTATTTCTGACTTCAAAAAAAGATTCTGCACTGATCGATTATACGCTGACAGATGACCACGGAAAATTTAAACTTCAAATTAAAAAAATCAATGAACCCGTAATCTTCAGAGTGACCGATGATCTGTTTGGAGATTATGAAAAAGAATTTGAATCAATCGACAAAGATTTTGATTTCGGAATCATCAAACTCAGTCAGAAAATCGATTTGGAAGGTGCTGTCATCAACGCCGCACCGCCCATCCGGATTAAAAATGATACTTTGGAATTTGACGCGGCTTCGTTCAAAGTCAGACCTGATGCAAATGTTGAAACACTGCTCAAACAGCTGCCGGGCGTGGATATAGACGAAGACGGAAAAATCACGGTCAACGGAAAAGAGGTCAATCAGATACTGGTCAACGGAAAACCGTTTTTTGACAAAGACGGAAAAGTTGCATTGGAAAATCTGCCGGCAGAAATCATTAACAAAGTGCAGGTGACCGATACAAAAACCAAGAAAGAAGAACTGTCGGGTCAGAAAGCAAGTTCAAACAATGCAACGATCAATCTGACCATCGACAAAGAAAAAAACAAAGGCGTCATGTTCAAAGCAATGTTGGGCCAGGGAACTGATGAACGTTACGAATCCAGTCTGATGCTCAATTATTTCAAAGGAGATTCAAGACTCAGCATACTCGGTTCGTCAAACAACATCAACTCGGTCGGTTTTTCAATGAATGAGATTTTTGACAATATGGGCAGCATGAGAAGAAGCTCGATGTTTGTCAATGACAACGGAAGTTTTGGAATCAACGGAATGAATTTTGGTTCGGGCAAAGGAATCACAGAATCAAATCTGGGCGGAATCAGTTATTCGGACACTTTTGCAAAAGGATTTGATTTCACCGGAAATTATTTTTATACCCGGGCAGATACCAGAAACAACAATTTCAGCCGTCAGCAAAATCTGCTGCCTGACAATATTTACACCACCGAATCTCATTCAAAATTGAAAAATCAAAGCTATTCAAATAATTTCAGCACCAGTTTTGAAATCAAACTCGGCAAGACTTCATCGATCTGGCTGGAACCGAAATACAGTTCAAACAAGATCAAATCTTCAAATGTCTTTGACAGCCAAACCGTCAATGAAGCCGGCGATCTGCTGAATGAATCAAACGGTGAAACAAATACGGAAAGTCTGAGCCAGTCTTTTTCAAACAGTTTTGAATATTACAAATCATTTGAAAATAAAACCGATCTGAGTCTGAGTTTTTCTAATGACAACAGCCGAAAACACAGCGACGATCTCAACATTTCAAACACATTTTTTTATCAGACCGACGATCCCGACGATCTCAGAAATCAGCTGAGCAAAATCAGCAACAAACGTGAAAAATACAATTTTGAGCTTGAATACAGCATTCCGATTTTGGATTCGGTCAAGCTGGGAATCGGTTCGGAATATGACATCAGCCGTCAGCACGATGTGGTTTCAACGCTTGATTTTGATGAAATTTCAGGAAGTTATTCGATCCGAAATAACCGGCTGTCAACAGATCTGGCTTCTGATTTCAACAATTTCAATCCGTATGTTTCATTCAAAATTCAAAAAAAGAAATTTTATTTCACTTTGACCACCGGTCTTCAAATGATGAAACAGAAAGACAGAGGATATTATATGGGTGATTTATACGAACTGAAACAGGATGATGCGCTGCCGTCGCTCAATCTGTATTCAAATTACCGTTTTGGACAAAATGCATCGATCTATATCAATTACAATCTGGAAGAAAATTATGCAAATGCTTCACAGCTGCTTCCGATCGAGAATCTGTCCAATCCGCTGAATACCATCGTCGGAAATCCGGATTTGAAAACACTGAAAGGACATACGGTTTATATCGGTTTCAATAATTTCAACTTCCAGTCAAAAACCGGTTTCAATCTCTATATGGGCGGCCGTTATGACGAACGAAGCGTGGTGAATTTTAAAACCATCGACGACAATTTCAAATCGATGACCACCTATGTGAACATCAGCGGAAATTACAATGTCTGGATGGGCGCCAATATCAACAAATCGTTCAAAAGCGGCAGAAGCAAATTCAGAGCAGGGCTCGGTTTCAGCGGCACCCATTCGTTCCGTCAGGGTTTTACAAACGGAGTGAAATACGATGCCAGATCATACAACTTCAGACCAAGAGTCAATTTCAACTGGGATTTGGGCGAAGTGCTGAACATCAATCCGAGCTACAATCTGAATTATCAGTTCACCGAATACAAAAATTACAGAATCGACAAAAGCGACAATCTTTCACATGTCTTCAAACTCGCAACCACCAGCTACTGGCCAAAACATATCGTATTTGGAAATGATTTCAGTTATACCTACAATTCAAACATCTCTGACGGTTTCAAAAAAGATTTCTTTTTGTGGAACACCAGTCTGGGTTATAATTTCTGGAAAGACCAGCTGACCTTTAAGGTGAAGGTTTATGACGTGCTCGGTCAGAATACCGGTGTATCAAGAACAATTTCGGATACTTTGATTTCAGATGTTCAGGACGACGTTTTGACCCGTTATGTAATGTTCTCGCTCGGTTACAAACTCGACAAATTCGGCGGAAAGAAAAAAGGCGGCAGAGGAAGATTTATCATGATGGATTGAGACGTTGGGTGTTGGGTGTTGGGTGCTGGATGTTGGGTGATGGAAGCTGTACGTCCCTGATATAGGTTGACCGAAAAAGTCAATTTATATGAAAACAAAT
>JACFND010000107.1 GCA_019455045.1 Flavobacteriia bacterium | reverse complement strand
GAAATGTATTTGGAAAAAGACTTTGAATTAAAGCAGTAGTTACATTATCTTTGCCGGCTGTATGAATATAGAGGTCAGAGAAATAAAGACGAGGGACGGTTTGAAGGATTTTGTGAAATTCCAGTTGGATCTTTACAAAGGCCATCCTTATTTTGTGCCGCCATTGATTGCAGAGGAAGTCAACGATTTGGATGCTGAGAAAAATCCGACTTTGAAAGATGTGACACCTTTTTATTTTATGGCTTTCAGAAATGGAGAAGCAGCAGGAAGAATTGCAGTCGTCATCAATCATTTTGAAGTTGAAACCCAGAAAATCAAAAAAATCAGATTTGGTCATTTTGATGTGATCGATGATTTGGAAGTCAGTCGTGCGCTGTTTGCAAAAGTTGATGAGATTGCACGAGAAAACGGACTTGAATTTATGGAAGGCCCGATGGGTGCTTCAAATCTGGAAACTGCAGGTATGCTGACCGAAGGATTTGATCAGTTGGGAACCGCAATCGCGCTTTACAATTATGATTATTATCCAAAACATCTTGAACAGCTCGGTTTTGTAAAAGAAAAAGAATGGGTGGAATTCAAACTGATCGTTCCCGAATCAATCGATGAAAAAATCTATCGTTTTTCAGAAATGGTTACTGAGCGTTATGGTTTGAAACTGATTCATTTCAAAAACAAAAAAGAGCTTCAGCCATACATCAAACCGCTTTTTGATCTGATTGACGAATCTCATGAGGTGCTCGATACCTATGTGCCGATTTCAAAGGAACAGAAAGAGTTTTATGCAAAAAAATACACCAAAATTCTGAATCCGGAATACATCACATTTATCAAAGACGCTGATGAAAAACTGTGTGCATTCGCAATCACGCTGCCGACTTTTGCAAAGGCGCTTCAGAAAGCAAACGGAAAACTTTTTCCCTGCGGCTGGTATCATCTGCTTCAGTCACAAAAGAAAAATGACACCTGTGAATTTATTCTGATCGGTGTTCTTCCTTCTTATCAGCGAAAAGGAATCACTTCAATTATTTTTAAGGAAGCTTTTGAAACTTTCAGAAGAAACAATATCAAATATCTGGAAACCAATCCCGAACTGATCGAAAATCAGAGTGTTCAGGCTTTGTGGGCAGATTACAATCCGGTTCTTCACAAGAGGAGAAAGACCTTCAAACGTGACGTCAAATAATCGGCTGATGTTCAAATACTCCCGATAATTCTGTTCGGCTATTCTTTCTGTTTGATGCGGTTTGACTACCTTTGCACAGATTTTTAAAAAAGCCGAAAATGCCCGACAATCAAATAAAAAAATATCCGATTGACCGTTTTACCTATCCGATTCAAAAATTTATTCATGGCGGCAGATCCGGCGGTCTGGTGCTGATCATCAGTGTGATTGTCGCATTGATTTGGGCAAATTCTGCCTGGGCGGATGATTATTTTGAAATCCTTGAATACAAACTCGGTTTTACTTTCAGAGGCGAAACTTATCTGAATCTCGATCTGCTTCACTGGATCAATGATGCGCTGATGGCGATATTCTTTTTTGTGGTCGGTTTGGAACTCAAACGCGAATTTGTTGGCGGTGAATTAAAAAATCCAAGAAAGGCGATGCTGCCGATTGTTGCTGCTATCGGTGGTATGGTGGTGCCGGCTGCGATCTATCTTGCATTCAATCCGAGCGGTGAAGTTCATCACGGCTGGGGAAT
>JACFND010000106.1 GCA_019455045.1 Flavobacteriia bacterium | reverse complement strand
CGATGCCAGAATCTTTTTGGAAATGAAAACGGATTCAGTTTATAAACCGATTTTTTTGAATGTTCGGTTTTGATTTGATTTAAAAATTCAATGCATTCTTCAAAATCCTTTCGAATAAAATTGACTCTGATTTCAAAACGATAATTCAGCCGGTTGAGTTCGACTGCACCCCATGCAGAAAGTTTGAGAATTCCCGGACCGCTCAGTCCCCAATGGGTAATCAGCAGCGGACCTTCGGCATCCATTTTGATTTCGGGAATTGAAATTTCAGCCGATTCAAAACTGATTCCCATCAGACCGTCGAGTCTGTGATCTTTGATATTGAATGTAAAAAGCGACGGAACCAAAGGAACGATGCTGTGTCCCAAATTTCTGATCATCTCAATCGCCTTTGGACTGCTGCCGGGTGTGAAAATGATTTTTTTAAAAAAATATTCGTCTGCTTTTGTCCGAATCAGAAAACCTTCGTCCTTTTTTTCAATCTTTTGAACACCTTCGCTGTATTTGATTTCGACTCCGTTTTTTTCGGCAGCATTCAGCAGACATTCGATGATGGTCAGCGAAGAATCAGAAACCGGAAAAACCCGATTGTCATCTTCAATTTTCAGCTGCACACCTCTTTCGTCAAACCAGGCCATGGTATCGCCCGGCTGAAATTTATGAAAAACCGAAATCAGTTCTTTTTTTCCTCTCGGATAGAATTCGGCCAGCTCGGCGGGATCAAAACAGGCATGAGTCACATTGCAGCGGCCCCCGCCCGAAATCCTGACTTTTTGCAAAGGCGAAGAAGCCTGTTCAAAAATCGCGGTTTTTCGACCCAAATCTTTTCCAAGATTGGCAGCCGTAAAAAATCCGGCAGCACCTCCACCGATGATGGCGATTTCTTTCATTTTCCAAAATTAAACCTACAAAGCAGATAATCGAAAGAAATGCTGATAAATTTAAATTGGTTTTATAATCGAACCCAACCACAAATCCCGCTTCAAATTCGTACTTTTGCAAAAAATTTTTGGATATGCAGATTTTAGACGGTGTAAAACTCGCAAAAGAGATCAAACAGGAAATCAAAGAGGTGGTTGAGGCTGCCGTAAAACAGGGGAAACGTCCTCCGCATTTGGCTGCGGTGCTGGTCGGTGACGACGGTGCAAGCCAGACCTATGTCAGCAATAAAATCAAAGACTGTCAGCAGGTTGGTTTTAAATCTTCACTGGTGAGACTGCCGAATACGGTTTCTCAAACCGAACTGATCGAAGAAATCCAAAAATTAAACAATGAAAAAGATTTGGACGGTTTTATCGTTCAGCTGCCTTTGCCAAGACAGATTGATCAGGAAGAAGTCATCAATGCGATCGATCCGAAAAAAGATGTGGACGGTTTTCATCCCGAGAATTTCGGAAAAATGGCGCTCGATATGAGTACTTTCCTGCCTGCAACTCCTTTTGGAATCCTTGAAATGCTCGAACGATATAAAATTCCGACCAAAGGAAAACATACCGTCATCATCGGAAGAAGCCGTATCGTCGGCCGTCCGATGAGCATACTGATGGGCAGAAAAGATTTTCCGGGCAACAGTACGGTAACCCTTACCCACAGCAATACAGAGAATCTTGCGCTTTATACCCGTCATGCCGATATCATCATCACTGCGCTTGGCGTACCCGGTTTTCTAAAAGCAAATATGGTCAAAGATGGTGCTGTGATCATCGATGTGGGCATCACCCGTGTGGATGATGATTC
>JACFND010000052.1 GCA_019455045.1 Flavobacteriia bacterium | reverse complement strand
CAAAGAGTATGTCTTTGCCAACGCTGACAGACGGACGAAAAAAAGTACGACCGCACAACATTGGCTATACGTAATGCGGGCGAAAGTACTGATATGAAAGTAAGAACATTAAACAAACTTTTCGGTAACCGGACAGTGAAGTGCCTTGAAAACCCGCACTACGCATAGCCGTAACCGTTACCTTCCAATTGTTGATGGCGCTTTCATTTTTGGTAACTCTGAAGTCAAGCCCGAATTAATTGCAGATAAACAACTTGATGCTAAACTTAATAT
Organism: Flavobacteriia bacterium; assembly: GCA_019455045.1. Classification (GTDB taxonomy): domain Bacteria; phylum Bacteroidota; class Bacteroidia; order Flavobacteriales; family Weeksellaceae; genus Moheibacter. Next base: position 16,327 of record JACFND010000052.1, on the reverse strand, counting down.
TGTAAATTCTGAAAAATTTAATTTTTTAAAAAGCTATTATGACAACAACTGAAAAACACATAGAAGAAAAAAATAAAATTCTAAAAGGACTCGAAAAGGTCTATAAGAAACTGATAGAATTTGAGAAATCTAAAAACAGCGAATTGGTTATCTTACGAGATAATAAAATTATAAAAATAAGGCCTGAATAAATACACAGTCGATTAACGCTTTAGCAGGCAGAACAGATTCGATTAAAAATTTAATCCAAAAAAACCCAAAAGATCATTTTACAATTAAAATCTTCATTGTATTATTGCAATAAAGGAATTGGGGAATTAAATCAGTATCTTTTAAATTTTCAATCCAAATTGAATAATCGGGGAAAATAATTCTATGAATGTAAAAATGAAGTTTTTGGACCGTTATTTAACGGTTTGGATATTTTTGGCAATGGCTGCCGGAATCGGATTGGGTTATCTTTTTCCGACCATTTCGGCAGGTATGGACAGGGTTTCAGTCGGAACAACCAATATACCTCTGGCCATTGGTCTGATTTTAATGATGTACCCGCCACTGGCAAAAGTAGATTACAGTCTGTTGCCAAAAGTGATGCAGGACAAAAAAGCAATCACCGCTTCATTGATTTTGAACTGGATCATCGGAACAGTCGTCATGTTTGGTCTGGCGGTTTTGTTTTTAAGAAACGAACCTAAATATATGACCGGTCTGATTTTGATTGGTTTGGCAAGATGTATTGCAATGGTCATTGTATGGAGCGATCTGGCAAAGGCAAATCGGGAATATACCGCGTTATTGGTGGCTTTGAACAGTATTTTTCAAATTGTATCTTACAGTTTCTTTGTCTGGCTGTTTATCAAAATTTTGCCCAACTATTTGGGTCTGGGAAATTTTGATGTAAGCGTTTCAATGTATGATGTGACGAAAAGCGTATTGATTTATCTGGGAATACCGTTTGCCGCAGGATTTCTGAGCAGATATTTTTTGATCAGGAAAAAAGGAGCTGACTGGTACAACCGCAAATTCATTCCCAAAATTTCACCGGTTACGTTGATTGCACTTTTGGCAACCATCGTGCTGATGTTCAGTCTGAAAGGCAATCAGATCATTGAGCTGCCGTTTGATGTGATAAAAATAGCAATTCCGCTGATTCTTTATTTTGTTCTGATGTTTTTCATCAGTTTTTTCCTCAATATGGCATTGAAAATTCCGTATGACAAAAATGCTTCGATTGCGTTCACAGCAACAGGCAACAACTTTGAACTGGCGATTGCAGTGGCGATTGCTATTTTTGGTTTAAATTCACCTCAGGCATTTACAGCGGTAATCGGTCCTTTGGTTGAAGTTCCGGTACTGATTCTGCTGGTCAATGTGAGTTTAAAATTGAAACAAAAGTATTATCCAAAATGAAAAAGAAAATTTTGGTGTTATGCACCGGAAACAGTTGCAGAAGTCAAATGGCGGAAGGCTATCTGAGATACTTTGCAGCCGAAAAAGCAGATGTATTTAGTGCCGGAATTGAGGCTCACGGAGTAAATCCCAAAGCCGTTCAAACGATGAAAGAAGACGGAATTGATATTTCAAATCATACATCAAACAACCTTGACGAATACAGAAATCTGGTTTTTGACTTTGTGATAACGGTTTGCGACAACGCCAAGGAACAATGTCCTTATTTTCCGAACGATGCAAAAAAATTTCATCATAATTTCCCCGATCCTGCAAAAGCAACCGGAACAGAAGTAGAAATCAATGAACAATTCAGAAAAGTCAGAATTCAAATCAAAGAATATTGCAAAGACTTCGCTGATTCAAATCTGTAAATAAAAGGATCCGACTGATAACGGGCGGTTTGATTGCAAGAAAGTTAAAGTGTTTTGAGTAAAAATTTTGTTTAGATTTGAAGTCACTACTTTGTCGTCAAAAGGACAAAAAAAAGACCCTGCCGCTTCTGCAACAGGGTCTGTATTTAATCAGTGATTTACTTTTTTAAGCTTCACCGGGAGGGCCGAAACTCATCGGCATTTGCGCTGACTGGTTGTCTTTGATGTTGCCGTATTGTTTTTCAAAACGGCCCACATTTTCAGCCAGTGCGGCAGCCAGCCTTTTGGCATGTTGCGGAGTCAGTATGATTCTTGACTTCACTCTTGCCTTTGGCACTCCGGGCATCATCTGAATGAAATCCACCACAAATTCTGTGGGAGAATGATTGATCACTGCCAGGTTTGAATAAACCCCTTCAGCGGTCTGATCATTGATTTCTATATTGATGTTTTTTTGTTCTTCTGCCATCAGATTACAGTTTTTTCGGTTACCATTTGCTCATATTCCTTTTGAGACCCGACGATGATGTTCTGATAATCTTTCAGTCCGGTTCCGGCAGGAATCAGGTGTCCTACAATCACATTCTCTTTCAAACCGTTCAGATCATCCAGTTTTCCGGCAATCGCAGCTTCGTTCAAAACCTTGGTGGTTTCCTGGAAGGATGCAGCCGACATAAATGATTTGGTCTGAAGCGAAGCTCTGGTGATACCCTGCAGCATCGGTTCGGCCGTTGCCGGCATCGCCTCTCTTGCAGTAACCAGATTTTTGTCTTCACGTTTGAGAATTGAATTCTCGTCTCTCAGTTCTCTGGCGGTGATGATCTGTCCGGGTTTCAGGTTTGAACTTTCGCCCGCATCTTCAACCACTTTCATTCCAAAGATTCTGTCGTTTTCTTCCAGGAAGTCGTCCTTGTGCTCAAGACTGTCCTCAAGGAATCGGGTATCTCCCGGATCAACGATTCTTACTTTTCTCATCATCTGACGTACGATGATTTCAAAGTGTTTGTCGTCAATCTTCACGCCCTGCAGACGATATACATCCTGGATTTCATTGACCAGATATTCCTGTACAGCGGTCGGTCCTTTGATTCTCAAAATATCTTCAGGTGTAATTGCACCGTCAGAAAGCGGCATACCTGCTCTCACAAAGTCGTTCTCCTGAACCAAAATCTGATTTGAAAGTTTTACCAGATATTTAAAGATTTCGCCGGTTTTTGATTCCACCATAATTTCGCGGTTACCTCTTTTGATCTTACCGAATGAAACCACACCGTCAACTTCTGCAACAATTGCAGGATTCGACGGATTACGCGCTTCAAACAGCTCGGTCACCCTTGGCAGACCACCGGTGATGTCACCCGCTTTTGCAGATCTTCTCGGAATTTTAACCAGTACCTTGCCCGCTTTGATCTTCTCACCGTCATTGACAATCAGGTGAGCGCCCACCGGCAGGTTGTAGTTTCTTTCTTCTCCGCCTGTCACCATCACTTTCAGCGTTGGTATCAGTTTTTTGTTTTTGGATTCTGAAATTACTTTTTCCTGGAAACCGGTTTGTTCGTCAATCTCCAGCTGGAAGGTTGATCCCTGTTCTATATTTTCATATTCGACCTTACCTGCAGATTCTGCAATGATCACCCCGTTGTACGGATCCCAGCTTGCAATCACATCTCCTTTCGAAATTTTCTGACCTTCTTTGACATGAAGTACAGAACCGTAAGAAATATTGTGATTCATACGAACGTTTCCAGTTGCGTCGATCAGCTTCATTTCGGTTGATCTTGATACCACAACTTCTACCTGCTTGCCGGATTCGTCTTCAGACTTAACCGTTCTGAGGTCTTCAAATTCGATATGTCCGTCAACTTTTGCAATGATCGATGACTGTTCGGATACGTTACCTGCGATACCGCCGACGTGGAAGGTTCTCAACGTCAGCTGAGTACCCGGTTCACCAATCGACTGTGCCGCAACCACTCCAACCGCTTCACCTTTCTGAACCCTTTTACCGGTTGCAAGGTTTCGGCCGTAGCAGCTTGAACAGATTCCCGATTTGGATTCACAGGTCAGCGGTGATCTTACTTCAACCACATCAATACCTGCTTTTTCGATCGCTTCACCGATTTCTTCGGTAATCACTTTGTCTGCAGCAACGATCAGGTCTCCGGTATTCGGATCGGTCACATCGTGCAGTGAAGTTCTACCCAGAATTCTTGAAGAAAGCGATTCGATGATCTCCTCATTTTTCTTCAGTGCAGTCACCTCGATTCCTCTCAGCGTACCGCAATCCTCTTCGGTAATGATCACATCCTGAGCCACGTCAACCAGCCTTCTTGTCAGATAACCCGCATCGGCTGTTTTCAGTGCGGTATCGGCAAGACCTTTACGCGCACCGTGGGTTGAGATAAAGTATTCAAGGATCGAAAGTCCTTCACGGAAGTTTGAAATAATCGGGTTTTCGATGATCTCGCCTCCGGTCGCACCTGCTTTCTGAGGTTTTGCCATCAGACCTCTCATACCTGCCAGCTGGCGAATCTGTTCTTTCGAACCTCTCGCACCCGAGTCAAGCATCATATACACCGAGTTGAAACCATCCTGGTCTTCGGTCATTCTTCTCATCACCATCTCGGTCAGTGTCGCGTTGGTATTGGTCCAAACGTCGATCACCTGATTGTAACGTTCGTTGTTGGTGATCAGACCCATGTTGTAATTGGTCTTGATGCCTTCAACCTGTTCAATCGCATTTGCAATCAGATCCTTTTTCTTGTCCGGAATCAGGATGTCACCCAAACTGAATGACAGTCCGCCCTCAAATGCACTTCTGTATCCGAGATCTTTCATCTTGTCAAGGAAAGCCGCAGTGGTTGGGAAATCGGTCAGTGCAAGGATTCTGCTGATGATCGATCTCAATGATTTCTTGGTCAGCAGTTCGTTGACAAAACCAACCTGTGTCGGAACAATCTGATTGAACAGTACTCTTCCGACGGTGGTTTCAACCAGTCTTTCAACCAGTTCCTCACCTTCTCTTACTTTGGTTTTCACCTTGATAACCGCATTCAGATCAACGCTTTTTTCGTTGTATGCAATTTCAACTTCTTCTGCAGAATAGAAAATGATTCCTTCTCCTTTTGCTCCTTTTTTGGCTTTGGTGATGTAATACAGTCCCAATACCATGTCCTGAGACGGAACCGCAATCGGCGAACCGTTTGCAGGATTCAGAATGTTTTGGGAAGCAAGCATCAGCAGTTGTGCTTCAAGGATTGCTTCGGGTCCCAAAGGCAGGTGAACCGCCATCTGGTCACCGTCAAAGTCGGCGTTGAACGCGGTACAGACCAGCGGGTGCAATTGGATTGCTTTTCCTTCGATCAGTTTCGGCTGGAATGCCTGAATACCCAAACGGTGCAGCGTTGGTGCACGGTTGAGCAGTACAGGGTGTCCTTTCAAAACATTTTCAAGAATATCATAAACCACCGGCTCTTTTTTGTCGATGATCTTTTTGGCTGATTTAACTGTTTTTACAATTCCTCTTTCGATCAGTTTACGAACGATAAACGGTTTGTAAAGTTCTGCCGCCATGTCTTTTGGCAGACCGCATTCATACAGTTTCAGACTTGGGCCAACGACGATTACGGAACGAGCCGAATAGTCAACCCTTTTACCCAAAAGGTTCTGACGGAAACGTCCCTGCTTACCTTTCAGCGAGTCTGAAAGCGATTTCAGTGCACGGTTACCGTCTGCTTTTACTGCAGAAGCTTTTCTGGTATTGTCAAACAGTGAATCGACAGATTCCTGAAGCATCCTCTTTTCATTTCTCAAAATCACCTCAGGCGCCTTGATCTCCATCAGTCGTTTCAAACGGTTGTTTCTGATGATCACACGACGGTACAGGTCATTCAGGTCAGAGGTTGCAAAACGTCCTCCGTCGAGCGGAACCAATGGTCTCAGCTCAGGCGGAATCACGGGAACAACTCTCATCACCATCCATTCGGGACGGTTCACATGATGAAGATTTGATTCTCTCAGCGATTCTACCACCTGCAGCCTCTTGAGCGCTTCTGTTCTTCTCTGTTTTGATGTTTCGTTATGTGCTTTGTGTCTCAATTCGTACGACAGATCGTCCAGATTGATTCTCTTCAGCAAATCTTCAAGTGCCTCGGCACCCATTTTCGCGATAAATTTGTTCGGATCTGTATCTTCCAGATACTGATTGTCTGCCGGAAGTGTATCCAGAATGTCCAGATATTCTTCTTCGGTCAGGAAGTCCAGCTGTTCCAAATCACCACCTTCTGGCGCTTTTGCAATACCCGGCTGAATGACCACATATCTTTCATAATAGATGATCATATCCAGTTTCTTTGACGGAAGACCGAGTACATAACCGATCTTGTTCGGAAGCGAACGGAAATACCAGATGTGTGCCACCGGAACCACCAGATTGATGTGTCCGATACGCTCACGTCTCACCTTCTTTTCGGTTACTTCCACACCGCAACGGTCACAGACAATCCCTTTGTAACGGATTCTCTTGTACTTGCCGCAGGCGCATTCGTAATCCTTAACAGGTCCGAATATCCTTTCACAGAACAAACCGTCTCTTTCGGGTTTGTGAGTTCGGTAATTAATCGTCTCAGGCTTCAGCACCTCTCCTCTCGATTCCTGGAGAATGGATTCGGGTGACGCCAGTCCGATTCGGATTTTTGAAAATTTACTGGTTTTATTTTTTGTTGACATAATGATTTCTTCTAATCAATTAAAAAATTTAATAAGTCCGGATTCCGACGGCAGCACCGCCGGAACCGAAACAGTCAATTTTATTCCTCAAGGGTAATATCCAGTCCAAGACCCTGCAGTTCGTGCAGAAGTACGTTGAATGATTCCGGAATTCCCGGTTCAGGCATAGGCTCACCTTTTACGATTGCTTCGTAGGTTTTTGCCCTTCCGATCACGTCGTCCGATTTCACGGTCAGTATTTCTCTCAGGATGTTCGCAGCACCGAATGCTTCAAGCGCCCAAACCTCCATTTCTCCAAAACGCTGTCCTCCGAACTGTGCCTTACCGCCCAACGGCTGCTGAGTAATCAGCGAGTAAGGTCCGATCGATCTCGAGTGCATTTTGTCATCGACCAGGTGACCGAGTTTCAGCATATAAATCATGCCGACAGTCGCCTTTTGTGCAAAACGCTCACCGGTACCACCGTCATACAGATAAGTGGTTCCGTATTTTGGAAGACCTGCCTTCTCGATCAGTTCATTGATCGGCTCGATTTCAGCACCGTCAAAGATCGGAGTTGCATAGGTTTCACCCAATTTTGCACCTGCCCATCCGAGAACGGTTTCATAAATCTGACCGATGTTCATACGTGATGGTACACCCAGCGGGTTCAGAACGATGTCAACCGGAGTTCCGTCTTCGAGGAACGGCATGTCTTCATCTCTTACGATTCTGGATACGATACCCTTGTTTCCGTGACGACCCGCCATCTTGTCACCGACTTTCAGCTTACGCTTTTTGGCGATATAGATTTTAGCCAGTTTGACGATTCCCGAAGGAAGTTCGTCACCCACAGAAACTGTGAACACCTCACGATTCAGTGAACCGTGCAGGTCGTTGTATTTGATCTTATAATTGTGAAGAAGCTGTTTGACCTGGTCATTTTTTACCTCGTCAACCACCCAAACGCTTTCCGCACCGGTCAGGTTCAGATAATCTTCAACAGATGAAAGAATCTTTTTGGTGAATTTTGTTCCTTTTTTGATGATTTCTTCATTCAGGTCATTGTATACGCCCTGTGAAGTTTTACCGTCAAGCAGCAGGAACAGTTTGTTCAGCAAAGTTTCTCTCAGCTCGTCAAATTTCTTTTGGAAATCAGACTCGATGCTGTCGATGATCGCTTTGTCCTGGGTTCTTCTTCTTTTGTCTTTGATGCTTCTTGAGAACAGTTTCTTGTCGATTACCACACCGTGAAGTGACGGAGAAGCTTTCAGTGAAGCGTCTTTCACATCACCTGCCTTGTCGCCAAAGATGGCTCTCAGCAGTTTTTCTTCAGGTGTCGGGTCAGATTCACCCTTTGGAGTAATCTTACCGATCAGTATATCGCCGGGTTTTACCTCAGCACCGATACGGATCATACCGTTTTCATCCAGATCTTTGGTCGCTTCTTCAGAAACGTTCGGGATGTCCGCGGTCAATTCTTCCATACCGAGTTTGGTATCACGAACTTCAAGCGAATATTCGTCCACGTGAACCGATGTAAACCAGTCTTCACGAACCACTCTCTCGCTGATTACGATTGCGTCCTCAAAGTTGTATCCTTTCCACGGCATAAATGCAACCAGCAGGTTTCTGCCGAGTGCAAGTTCACCGTTTTCAGTTGCATAACCTTCACAAAGCACCTGACCTTTATGAACTCTGTCGCCTTCCTGAACGATTGGCTTCAGTGTAATGGTGGTACCCTGATTGGTTTTTCTGAATTTGGTCAGATGATAACTTTTCTCTGCCTGATCGAAGCTTACGATTTCTTCGTCTTCTGTTCTGTCGTATTTGATCGAAATCTTGTCTGCATCCACATAGGTAACCGTACCGCTTCTTTCTGCGTTGATCAGAATTCTTGAATCGGTTGCCACCTGTTTTTCAAGTCCGGTACCGACGATCGGCGCCTGAGCTTTCAACAGCGGAACTGCCTGACGCATCATGTTTGATCCCATCAGCGCACGGTTTGCGTCGTCATGTTCCAGGAACGGAATCAGTGAAGCCGAAATCGATGCAATCTGGTTCGGTGCGATGTCCATCAGCTGAACCTCTTCGGGTGAAACCACCGGGAAGTCACCGTCCTCACGGGCAGTGATACGGTCGCTGACAAATTTTCCATTGTCATCAATCGGCGCATTGGCCTGTGCAATCGTCATTTCTTCCTCTTCTTCTGCAGACAGATAGATCGGTTCTGATTTCAGATCGACTTTTCCGTTTTCAACCTTTCTGTATGGAGTTTCAATAAATCCGAGATTGTTCACTTTTGCAAATACACAAAGCGAAGAGATCAGACCGATGTTCGGACCTTCAGGGGTCTCGATCGGACAAAGTCTTCCGTAGTGTGTATAGTGTACGTCACGCACCTCAAAACCTGCTCTCTCTCTGGACAGACCGCCGGGTCCCAGAGCAGACAGTCTTCGCTTGTGAGTAATCTCAGAAAGCGGATTGGTCTGGTCCATGAACTGTGAAAGCTGATTGGTTCCGAAGAACGAATTGATGACAGATGAAAGCGTTTTTGCATTGATCAGGTCGATCGGCGTAAACACCTCATTGTCACGAACGTTCATTCTCTCACGGATGGTTCTTGCCATACGCGCCAAACCTACGCCGAACTGTGCAGCCATCTGTTCACCGACGGTTCTCACACGACGGTTTGACAGGTGGTCGATGTCGTCAACTTCAGCTTTTGAGTTGATCAGTTCGATCAGGTATTTAATAATTGATATAATATCTTCTCTGGTCAGAATCTGAACATCTTCAGGAATATCCAGAGAAAGTTTTTTATTCAGTCTGTAACGACCCACTTCTCCCAGTGAATATCTCTGTTCAGAGAAAAAGAGCTTGTCGATGATTCCTCTTGCGGTTTCCTCATCCGGCGGCTCAGCATTTCTCAACTGACGGTAGATGTATTCAACCGCTTCCTTCTGGGTATTGGTCGGGTCTTTCTGAAGTGTGTTGTGGATGATCGAGTAATCTGAAGATTTGTTGTCCTCTTTGTGAACCAGGATTGATTTCACACCCGAATCAAGAATCTGATCGATATGATCCTTTTCAATCACTGTCTCACGATCGAGGATGATCTCGTTACGTTCGATCGATACCACTTCACCTGTATCTTCATCCACAAAATCCTCGTGCCAGGTGTTCAGTACACGGGCAGCAAGTTTTTTGCCGACTGCTTTTTTGATCGATGTTTTGGTTACTTTGATTTCTTCTGCAAGGTCAAAGATTTCGAGGATGTCTTTGTCTTTCTCGTAACCGATTGCTCTGAGCAGTGTGGTCAAAGGTAATTTTTTCTTACGGTCGATGTAGGCATACATCACGCTGTTGATGTCGGTTGCAAACTCAATCCATGAACCTTTGAAAGGAATAATTCTGGATGAATACAGTTTGGTTCCGTTGGCGTGATAAGACTGACCAAAGAATACACCGGGTGAACGGTGAAGCTGTGAAACAACTACTCTTTCCGCTCCGTTGATGATAAACGAGCCAGAGTTGGTCATATAGGGGATGGTCCCCAGATAAACGTCCTGAACAACGGTTTCAAAATCTTCGTGTTCGGGATCGGTACAATACAATTTCATTCGCGCCTTGAGCGGGACACTGTATGTCAAACCTCTTTCGATACACTCGTCGATGGTGTAACGGGGCGGGTCAACAAAGTAATCCAGGAATTCAAGTACGAATTGATTTCGGGTGTCTGAAATCGGGAAGTTTTCAGCAAAAGTCTTGTACAGACCTTCTTTTGCCCTTTGGTCGGGACGGGTTTCCAATTGAAAGAAATCCTCAAAAGATTTGATCTGAATGTCCAAAAAGTCCGGAAACTCGGTTTGTACTTTTGTAGCTGAAAAGCTGATTCTCTGATTTCTCTGAGCCTTAACGTCTTTTTTACTCATAAGAATTTTAGAAATGGGTTAAAAAAATATTTTGTTTTCCAAAAAAATATCAGACATTTGCCTCTGCAGGCCTCTGCCCAACTGCAACACTGGTATATCTTTTCACAGCGTAGTGCAAAATATTTTTTTCCTTCGTCAAAGTGAAAAACGGTTGAAACAACTACAAACAAAAAAATCCCTCCGATTTTGTCGAAGAGTTGATTATCAATAAGTTATTCAAATATAACCGTTTATCATTGCCAAAAGGACAGCAAATGTACGAAATTTATCAGATAAAGTGTGAGTTTTTTTGAATTTTTTTTTAGATTAAAATTAATTTTTTTACTTTTCATTCCATTTTCTGAAAAACAGCTCAAACAAGCAAAAAATATTTTTTTCAATTTTTTCGAAATTCAATGAATTAAAAATAAATATTTGTTTACTTTTATCTATTAAAACAACCAACCCTAAAACTTATCTTCCGCCCGATCAGGTCAGAAGAACGTGTGAAAACAAAATGAAAATCAGCATCATCATTCCGGTCTACAATGTAGAAAAATATCTGGATGCCTGTCTTGACAGTGTAATCCATCAATCCCATCAGGACATTGAAATCATACTGATCAACGACGGTTCAACCGACGGCAGTCTGCAGATTTGTGAAAAATATAAAAATTCGGATGGCAGAATTTTACTGATCAACAAACAAAACAACGGTTTGGCGGAAGCCAGAAATTCGGGCTTGCAGTATATAACAGGCGAATATGTCTGTTTTGCGGACAGCGATGATGTGCTTGCATTTGACTATGTGAAAAAATTAATCGAGACCAGTCTGAAGTTTGATGCGGATATAGTGGAATGCGATTTTATAAAATTCGAAACCGATGATGAACTTCAGGATATAACAACCGAAAAATCAGATTCCGGAAAAGAAGAATATAAAGTTGAAGTATATAATAAGGTAGAAGCCTTAAAACTGTTACTGACCGACGAGCTCAGATCCATCGTCTGGAACAAGCTGTACAACAGAAAACTGATCGGTCCTATATTGTTTGAAAAAGGAAAGATTCACGAAGATCAGTTTTGGACCCATCAGATTTTTGCACAGGCTGACAAGGTGGTTCATTTAAGAGCTCCGCTTTATTATTACCGGATTCATTCAGAAAGCATTATGGGAAGAGAATACCATCTCGAAAGGCTTCATGATATTGAGGCTTTTGACGAACAGGTATTGTATATGCGAAAGAATTTCCCGTCATTGACCACTACCGCAATGAGAAGATTATTTTACAATGTGCTCAGACATTACAAACTGTTGAAAAGCTCTAATCTGAAAGGCGAAGCAGCGGAAAGAAAAAATATAATCAGTATTCTGAGAAAATACAATCACAAAGAATTCATAGCCGACTGGGGAAAGAAAGAAACATTCTGGTTCAAATTTCTGGTTTGCTGTCCGGCATTCTGCTATTCGCTAATGAAGATTCTGAAGGATTTTTAAATCAATTTTTAATCAATAAAAAAACCGTCTCGTTAAAAACAAGACGGTTTGTATGTGTCTGAAGAAGAACGGTCTTACGCGATTTCAACTTCTGCACCTGCTTCCTGAAGCTGTTTAGCCAAAGCATCTGCTTCGTCTTTAGAAACACCTTCTTTAACAGGGTTAGGAGCACCGTCAACCAAATCTTTTGCTTCTTTCAATCCTACACCGGTCAAATCTTTAACCAGTTTCACAACTGCAAGTTTGCTTGCACCTGCTGCTTTCAGGATTACATCAAATTCGGTTTTTTCTTCTGCAGCAGCAGCTTCACCGCCTGCAGCAGGACCTGCAGCAACTGCAACAGCTGCAGCAGCAGGTTCGATTCCGTATTCTTCTTTAAGGATGTTTGCCAACTCGTTTACATCTTTAACGGTTAGGTTTACCAACTCCTCAGCCAATTTTTTTAAATCTGCCATTTTTAATAATTTTTTTTGTTGAACAACTTTTTAATTTTTGTTTCAAGTTTCAGGTTTCAGGTTTCAAGTTCCAAACAGATACTTTTCTCCTTCCGCTTTCCACTTTCAACTATAATAATAATTAGAGTGCGTACTGATTTATTTTTCAGAAAGCGTTTTAACGATACCCGCAATCTTCTGTCCGCCGGTCTGCAGCTGAGAAACAACTGTTTTAAGCGGCGACTGAAGAAGACCGATGATCTCTCCAACCAATTCCTCTTTTGTTTTGAGGTTTGACAAAGCTTTCAGCTGGTCGTCACCTACAAACACCGCCTGATCGATCCAGGCTGCTTTCAGAATCGGTTTGTCTGATTTCTTTCTGAAACCTTCAATCACTTTGGCAGGCGCATTGCCTTTTTCTGCCGTCATGATTGCAGTATTCCCTTTCAGTGAGCTGTAAAGACCGTCGAATTCTTTTGCTTCGATTCGCTCCATTGCTTTTTTCAAAAGGGTGTTCTTCACCACCTTCAGAGAGATTTCATTTCTGAAACACTGTCTTCTCAATTCGGTAGTGTTGGCCGAATTCAAACCTTCAATATCAGCAAGATAGATGATGTTTGACTCTTCCAATACCGCAGTCAGATCATCGATCATCTGCGCTTTTTGTTCTCTTGTCATTCCCATGATTCTTACTTATTTATTGGTTTAAACTCTTTGGATCAATATGGATACCCGGACTCATTGTACTTGAAAGCGTAATGCTTCTCATATAAGTACCTTTTGCAGTCGAAGGCTTAAGTTTAGCCAAGGTAGAAACCAGTTCCACTGCATTGTCCTTAATCTTGTCTGCTGTGAAAGATACCTTGCCGATTGCGGCATGGATGTTTCCATATTTGTCAACTTTAAAGTCGATTTTACCGGCTTTCACATCTGAGACTGCTTTACCCACTTCAACTGTAACGGTTCCTGCTTTCGGGTTTGGCATCAGACCTCTCGGACCGAGCACACGGCCCAGCGGACCGAGTTTACCCATTACTGCAGGCATGGTTACGATCACATCAACGTCTGTCCAGCCATTCTTGATTTTGTCAAGATATTCGTCAAGACCAACGAAGTCAGCACCAGCTTCTTTGGCTTCCGCTTCCTTATCGGGCGTTACCAATGCAAGTACTTTCACATCTTTACCGGTTCCGTGGGGCAGAGAAACCACACCGCGCACCATCTGATTTGCTTTCTTCGGGTCAACGCCCAGACGAACTGCAATATCAACAGATGCATCAAATTTTGCGGTATTCACTTCCTTCACCAAAGCGGCTGCTTCATCTATTGTATAAAGTTTGGTTTTATCAACTTTAGCGTTTGCTTCCTTTTGTTTCTTTGTTAACTGAGCCATTTTTTCAATTTTAAAAGATTACGCAGGAGCCTGACCTCCCTTTACAGTTATACCCATTGAACGGGCAGTACCTGCCACCATTTTCATTGCAGCATCAACAGTAAAGCAGTTCATATCCTGCATTTTGTCTTCTGCAATTGTTCTGATCTGATCCCAGCTTACAGTAGCCACTTTCACACGGTTGGGTTCTCCCGAACCTTTTTTGGCTTTTGCAATTCCCATCAATTGGATTGCAGCAGGAGGAGTCTTGATCACAAATTCAAAAGACTTGTCCTGATAAACCGTAATTACAACCGGCAAAACCTGACCCTGTTTTTCCTGGGTACGACCGTTAAACTGTTTACAAAACTCCATGATGTTGACACCGGCAGCACCCAGCGCCGGACCAACTGGCGGCGAAGGATTGGCCTGGCCTCCTTTGACCTGAAGTTTTATAACTTTTTCAACTTTCTTTGCCATTTTCTTTTTTAATTAATTTTTGAATAAAAATGAATTTGGAAGCATTTATTATTCAGTAAATTAGGTTACTCACAATACCCGATTTACTTTTAGGACTGCAAAAGTATAAAATTTATTTAACCCTGCAATATTTATTTCAATGTTTTTTAGCACATTATGGGCTGTTTTCAAAAACAAAAGCCACCTGAATCAGATGGCTTGCTGTATTTTTCCGGAAAAAGCTTTTAAACTTTTTCAACCTGCATAAACGAAAGTTCCAAAGGTGTCTTTCGTCCGAAGATCAAAACCATCACTTCCAGCTTTCTCTTTTCCTCGTTGATTTTCTCAACCGTACCGTTGAATCCGTTGAAAGGACCGTCGATCACTTTTACGGTTTCGCCCACCAGATAAGGGATGTTCATCAGGTTTTCATCGGACTCGGCCAGTTCGTCAACTCTTCCGAGCATTTTGTTTACCTCAGACATCCTCATCGGGATCGGTTCACCTCCTTTGGTTGCGCTCAGGAAACTGATTACGCCCGGAATGCTTTTGATCACGTGCGGAACCTCACCTTTGAGGTCTGCTTCGATCATCACATAGCCCGGATAGTACACTTTTTCTTTTTGTACTTTTTTACCGTTTTTGATCTGGATGACTTTTTCCATCGGCACTACGATCTGTCCGACAAAATCCTGCAACTTATGGTATTCGATTTCGTCTTCGATATAGGCTTTGATTTTAAGTTCCTGACCGCTAACGGTTTTCAGTACATACCATTTTTTATCGCTCATAACTGTATTGTCTGAGATTCTTATT
The DNA here is from genome assembly GCA_019455045.1 of Flavobacteriia bacterium. Lineage (GTDB taxonomy): Bacteria > Bacteroidota > Bacteroidia > Flavobacteriales > Weeksellaceae > Moheibacter. Next base: position 1,304 of record JACFND010000052.1, on the reverse strand, counting down.
TCAGTATTTCAAACAAATTCTTGATGATCACGTTTCCGAAGAATGAGTCAACGGCATACAGGAAGACTGCCAAAATCAGTGTGGAAACCGCCACAACGACGGTGTCCTGCTGCAACTGGGTCCAAGAAGGCCAGGTTACATGATCTTTGAATTCGTAATACGATTCTTTTATAAAATCTAATGCTTTCATCTTTTCTATTATTGCACGGGCACAAGGATTCGAACCCTGACCAGCGGTTTTGGAGACCGCGATACTAACCATTATACTATGCCCGTATGTGAGACAAGGTGTCCCCGAAAAACTCGGAGAACACCTTTCTCAATTCATATTATCAACTGTTATTAGTCAAGAATCTGAGTTACCTGACCGGCACCAACGGTTCTACCTCCTTCACGGATAGCGAAACGAAGACCTTCGTTCAATGCGATCGGTTGGATCAAATCAACTTCGATGGTCAAGTTGTCACCCGGCAGTACCATTTCAACTCCCTCAGGCAGGTGGATTTCACCTGTTACGTCGGTTGTACGAACGTAGAACTGAGGACGGTATTTGTTATGGAAAGGTGTGTGACGACCTCCTTCTTCTTTGGTAAGGATATAAACCTCAGCCTTGAATTTTTTGTGCGGTTTAACTGAACCCGGTTTTGCAATCACCATACCACGACGGATATCGGTTTTTTCAATACCTCTCAGCAACAGACCAACGTTGTCACCTGCTTCACCTCTGTCAAGGATCTTACGGAACATCTCAACTCCGGTAATGGTTGAAGTCAATTTTTCATCACCCATACCTACGATATCCACACCGTCACCGGTGTTGATGATACCTGATTCGATACGTCCGGTAGCAACAGTACCACGACCTGTAATTGAGAACACGTCTTCGATCGGCATCAGGAATGCTTTGTCCTGATCACGAACAGGAAGTTCGATCCAGCTGTCTACAGCCTGCATCAGTTCCATTACAGAATCAACCCATTTTTGCTCTCCGTTCAACGCACCCAATGCAGAACCTCTGATTACAGGAGTATTGTCTCCGTCATAATCGTAAGAAGAAAGAAGATCTCTAACTTCCATTTCAACCAGTTCCAACAATTCTTCGTCGTCAACCATATCACATTTGTTCAGGAATACAACGATTTTTGGAACGTTTACCTGACGACACAAAAGGATGTGTTCACGGGTTTGAGGCATAGGTCCGTCAGTTGCGGCAACCACCAGGATTGCACCGTCCATCTGAGCAGCACCTGTAACCATGTTCTTCACGTAGTCAGCGTGACCGGGGCAGTCAACGTGTGCATAGT
>JACFND010000051.1:16336-16858 GCA_019455045.1 Flavobacteriia bacterium | reverse complement strand
TACGTTCCCGGGCCTTGTACACACCGCCCGTCAAGCCATGGAAGCCGGGGGTACCTGAAGTCGGTGACCGTCAAAGGAGCTGCCTAGGGTAAAACTGGTAACTAGGGCTAAGTCGTAACAAGGTAGCCGTACCGGAAGGTGCGGCTGGAACATCTCTTATATAGAGTACGACGAATCAAACTTGTCAATTAAAGGGATTGGCTGTTTTTTTTAGGTTTTTTTCTTCTTTTTTACAATACACCGGCAGTGATGCCGGCCCACTCTTTTTATTGGAGAGTCTCGTAGCTCAGCTGGTTAGAGCGCTACACTGATAATGTAGAGGTCGGCAGTTCGAGCCTGCCCGAGACTACTGAAAGGGTTGCAGGTTTCAAGTTTGATGTTGCAAGTTAACATGAAACCTGAAACATGAAACCTGAAACAAAAAAGAGGGGAATTAGCTCAGCTGGCTAGAGCACCTGCCTTGCACGCAGGGGGTCAAGGGTTCGAATCCCTTATTCTCCACAGGGTTGATTTTAGATATCG
>JACFND010000051.1:15000-16236 GCA_019455045.1 Flavobacteriia bacterium | reverse complement strand
GATTTAAGATTTAAGATTGAAAAAATTTAAAATCTAAAATTTAAAATTTAAAATCATCAGAGAAGAGTTCATTAAAATAAGAAAGGAAATTAGCATCGTTTAAAAAGCGAAGGGCTGGATCATCCCGATTTGACATCGGGAGGGTCAAGGGTTCGAATCCCTTATTCTCCACAGGGTTGATTTTAGATATCGGATTTAAGATTTAAGATTGAAAAAATTTAAAATCTAAAATTTAAAATTTAAAATCGGCAAAGAAGAGTTCATTGACATATTGGAAGAAAAATAACGAAAGAAATCGAAAACAACTTTAAAAAGTTCATAACGAAATACAATAACCGAACACGAGAGCGGCGGTTAGAAAAAAGTTACAAAGAGCGTATGGCGGATGCCTAGGCTTCGAGAGGCGATGAAGGACGTGATAAGCTGCGATAAGCTGCGGGGACTGGCACATACAGATTGATCCGCAGATTTCCGAATGGGACAACCCACTGTGTTGAAGGCACAGTATTCCGTCAGCAATGACGGAAGGCGAACCCGGGGAACTGAAACATCTTAGTACCCGGAGGAAAAGAAATCAATTGAGATTCCGTAAGTAGTGGCGAGCGAACGCGGAACAGCCCTAAAGCATATACAAGTTTAGTGGAATAACCTGGAAAGGTTAACCGTAGGAGGTGACAGTCCTGTACACGAAAGGCTTGTATGTGTTATAACGAGTAAGGCGGGACACGAGAAATCCTGTTTGAATATGGGGGGACCATCCTCCAAGGCTAAATACTCCTCGAAGACCGATAGTGAACCAGTACTGTGAAGGAAAGGTGAAAAGCACTTCGAATAGAAGGGTGAAACAGAACCTGAAACCATACGCTTACAAGCGGTCGGAGCCTACGGGTGACGGCGTGCCTTTTGCATAATGAGCCTACGAGTTAATGTCACTGGCAAGGTTAAGCTGTTCAGCAGCGCAGCCGAAGCGAAAGCGAGTCCGAATAAGGCGCAGAGTCAGTGGTATTAGACGCGAAACCTTGTGATCTACCCATGGGCAGGTTGAAGTTTGGGTAACACTAAATGGAGGACCGAACCCGTTGACGTTGAAAAGTCTTGGGATGACCTGTGGGTAGGGGTGAAAGGCTAATCAAACTGGGAAATAGCTCGTACTCCCCGAAATGTTTTTAGGAACAGCGTTGCATAAAAGTATCTTAGAGGTAGAGCTACTGATTGGATGCGGGGGCTTCACCGCCT
>JACFND010000051.1:0-12500 GCA_019455045.1 Flavobacteriia bacterium | reverse complement strand
TGATTTTCATTTGAATGAATTTGCAGAAAATTCCATCAATATTAATGGAAATGAATACCACAACTTCGGAATTGATTATCAGGTCTTAACATCTGAAAAAGGAGAACCGGCTATGCCGTTTTTCAGTCAGGCGGTTAAAATTCCCAATCAGGGAAATGTATCGTATAGCGTTGTTTATGATGGGATTTCAATAATTGAAGGAATTGATATTGTTCCGTCAAAAGGAAATCTTAAACGGAATGTTGATCCCGCAACTATTCCTTATACTTTTGGAGAAGTTTATACTCAGGATGAATTTTATCCGGGAGAAATTTCCCAAATAAGTGAACCCTTTATTTTAAGGAATACACGAGGCGTAACGGTTTCACTTTATCCTTATCAATACAATCCCGTGCAGAAAACATTGATGATCTATGAAAACCTCCGGATCGTTGTAAACACTGATTTGGCTGTTGACGGAATCAATGAATTACAGTCAGCAGGAAAAATTTCGACTGCATTTCAAAATATTTATGATCATATTTATTTGAACCCTGATGCGAATCCGCCTTATGCACCGGTTGCTGAAAATGGAAGCCTGTTGGTTATCTCAGCACCCGAATTTACAGAAAACATTCAAACTTTGATTGATTGGAAAATCCAGTCAGGAATACGCACAACGTTAGTAACAACAGCCGAAACCGGTACAACTGCTGCACAAATCAAAGACTTTGTACAGGATTATTATAACAATCACAATGATTTGACATTTTTGTTGCTGGTAGGAGATTCCGACAAAATTCCGGCTCATACCTACGGTTATAATGGTGAACAGTTATGGAGCGACAGTTTCTACGGACAATTAGCAGGGGGGAGTAATGATTTTTTTCCTGAAGTCCTCGTAGGCAGATTGTCAGGTAATGCTTCCGAAATAGATGTGATGGTCAGCCGGATTTTGGAATATGAAAAAAACCCGGATGCGGGAAACTGGATGAAAAATGCGGCAGGACTTGGTTCCAGTGAAGGTGCCGGTTACGGTAACGACGGCGAAGCGGATTATCAGCATTTGCGAAACATCAGAACCCAGTTGATGGATTATGGTTATGAAACAGTGTATGAATTCTATCAGGGAAGTCAGGGAGGAGCTGATGCTCCGGGAGAACCTACATCTTCTATGATCAATGATGCGATGAATACAGGAATCGGATTGTTTAATTATACCGGACACGGGTGGCTGGAAGGTATGTCAACCGGTAATTATACCATCTCAGATGTATGGAATTTGGAAAATCAGGGAAAATATCCGTTTGTGATTTCCGTAGCCTGTAACAACGGTACATTTGTAAACGCAACCACTTTGGGGGAAGCGTTTTTAAGAGCCAACACTGACGGCAACCCTACTGGAGCGATTGCATTTGCAGGTTCATCTATCCTGATGGCCTGGGCAGAACCAATGGCAACACAAGACGAAATGACCAACATCATTGTCGAATATTATGAAAACCAGCGAAATGCCACTCTGGGCGGTTTGTTTTACAACGGCCAAATCGGGATGTTGACTGAATACAATTCTTCTTATACAGCGAAAGAAGTAATGCAGACCTGGATTCTTTTCGGAGACCCGTCTGTGTCGTACAGAAACCAGATAACACAAAATATTACTGCTGACCACGCTGAAAGCATTTCGGCTGCAGATATATCATTTGACGTATATGAATGCAATGCCGATGGTGCTTTGGCAACCCTGAGTCAGTCCGGTGTAATCATTGGAAAAGCAAATATTTTAGGAGGAATAGCGACTATTGAACTCGATGAAAGCATCAACTTTGAAGAAGGACAGCCGAATCCAGTTCTGACTATCACAAAACAAAATTACAAACCTTATCAGACAGAAATAGAACGCTCTTTAATGGGTGTAAATGACTTTGACAGCAGTGCTGTAACGATTTACCCTAATCCGGCAAAAGATATTATCCATTTTAATTCCAGTCTGAAAATTCAATCCGCATCGGTATATAATATGGATGGAAAAATAATTATGAATAATTTGAAGGTTCACAACCAAAATGCTGATATATCTTCACTTCCTTCGGGTGTTTATATTTTCAGAGTGCTTTTGGAAAATGGACAGATTGAAACATTTAAGTTGATTAAAAACTAATCAAAGTTTTTAGGCAGGGCTCAGCTTTCCCCATTCCGAACAGAAAAGTTAAGCCTGCTTGCTCCGAAGGTATCTCGTTTTTTTTGACGACACCGGTCTTTTATTATAATCCTCAACAGTTAATGTTGGGGATTTTTCATACTCCTTAAGACAGACGATCGCCTGTCTCCAATGGCTGTCTGACAGCAAGAATTAGATGAATCCAGGTGATGTGAAATTTTGAGAATGAACGATCACATTATAAAATTAAAAAGCCGAAGTTTTTAAACTCCGGCTTCAAATATTTGAATTGAAATCAAGCCTCACAGCTTTTGCAAATGGTGAGATCGTTGACCCTTTCTTTTGAAACGCTCTGACTTCTTTGATAATAAAGCGTTTTCACACCCATTTTCCAGGCTTCTATGATCAGTTTGTTTACCTCTTTGACGGGAAGGTAGGGCGGAATATTCAGATTCAGGCTTTGTGACTGATCGATGTATTTCTGACGGATCGATGCCTGAAGTATGATCTCATACTGACTGATTTCCTTAAACGTCTTGAATACATCTTTTTCATCTTCGCTCAATTCCTTAATATGCTGCACACTTCCGTTGTGAAGCATGATTTCGCGCCAGGTATCTTCGTTGTCGATTCCTTTTTGCTCAAGCAGTTCTTTCAAAAATTTATTTTTTCTGACAAAATTCCCTTTTGCCAAACCGGCTTTGTAATAATTTGAACTGTAGGGTTCGATTCCGGGTGAAGTCTGACCAAAAATGGCGGATGAAGTGGTCGTGGGCGCAATGGCAAGCAGGGTTGTATTTCGTCTGCCGTAACCTTTCAGCACTTCGGGTTCGCCATAAATCAACGCCAGATCCTTTGATGCTTTCATTGATTTCTCCTGGATTTCACCAAAAATCTTATTGGTCAGCGTCTTTGCCGCCAGACTTTCAAAACCGATCCTGTTTTTCTGCAGGTAAGAATGCCAGCCCAATACGCCCAAACCGAGCGCTCTGTGATTTTTTGCGAAATTATGTGCAGCTGTCAGATAATAATTTCCTTCTGTTTTTGAAATAAATTCAGACATCACCGCATCCAGGAAAAATACTGCAAGTTTGATCGCTTCGGTATCTTTCCATTCGTCGTACAATTCAAGATTCATCGAAGAAAGACAACACACAAATGACTCATTATCAGACGAAGGCAATGCAATTTCAGAACAGAGATTGCTCGCATTGATCTTCATATTTTTATCCTTGTAAACTTCCGGTTTATTTCGGTTCACATTGTCGCTGAAAAATATATAGGGAAGTCCTTTCTGCTGACGACTTTGAAGAACCTTTGCCCAAATCTCTCTTTTTTCGGCATCTCCGTCTATCATTTCCTGCATCCAGTAATCGGGTACACAAACTGCAAAAAACAGATTCTGAATCGGACTTCCGATATTTTTAATTTCAAGATATTCCTCAATATCCGGATGGTCAATATCCAGATAGGCCGAAAATGCGCCTCTGCGCACACCGCCCTGCGAAATCGTATCCATCGCAGTATCAAATAATTTCATAAAACTCACCGCACCGCTGCTTTTTCCGTTGTCGGTCACAGCACTTCCTCTTGCTCTCAATTCGCCAAAATAACCCGAAGTGCCGCCGCCGATCTTTGTCTGCATGATCACTTCTCCCAATTTTCCGGTGATGCCTTCTATATCGTCCGGCACATGCACATTGAAACACGAGATCGGCAATCCTCTCTCGGTTCCCATATTTGCCCAGATCGGTGATGACAGGCTCATCCATCCTCTTTCGATCATTTCTATAAATGCATCTGTCAGTTCGGGTTTGTACAGCCGTTTTGCAGCTGCTGTTGCAATTCTTTCGATTGCTTTTTGAGGGGTTTCGCCTTTGAGCAGATAGCCCCGGTTGAGTATTTGCTGACTCTCATCGTTCAGCCACCACAGTCTTTCCATCAGTAATATTGTTTTAAAGGTTTTTGAAAATAAAATTTGTCACAGGCGGTTTTTTCACCCGTTTTGATTTTGCTGATATGCAGAAAACTGATATCATCATCCAGCTCCAAAAATTCATTTGATTTTTTGATGCAGTAATTCAGAGTATAACCGACTGAAATACAGATTTTCTTTCCGTTTTTTTTGGCCATTCCCAGATAGAGCCAGTCACCCAATTTGTAATCGGTGTAGGTATTGAATTTGATTTCGTCCAAAATCTTTTGGCTGTATTCGATTGTTTCCATCTCAAATTAAAATAAATCGTTTGCAGTTATGCTTTTATCATGTTTGGTATAGGCCGTCGGTCTTTTTGCAAAGAAATCATCCAGTTCGTTTGCAAATACATCTTCGTCAAACCAGGCCATCGGTTTGTATTCAGAATCTGTAATATTGAATATTTTCCCCAATGCCATTTTGTCCAAAGCATCGTCCACTCTGTATTTCATGAAATTGAGCATATCATCTTTTGTAAAGAAAACCAATTCGCCTTTTTCATAAATCCAATTGAGCAATTCTTCTTCATACAGTATGTATTCTGCCACGGCAATTTTCAGTTCATCAATGATTTCATTGTCTATATAACCTTCTTCTCTCAGTTTATTGATCAGATAAATTCCGGCATTTGAATGGGTTTGTTCATCGATCGATGTCCATGCGATGATGTTTGAAGTGTTTTTGAGATAACCTCTGAATCGGGTGAAAGACAATATGTTGGCAAACTGTGAAAACAGGCTGCTGTTCTCGATGACAATCACAAAAAACAAAAGTTTCCAGATGATGTCTTTGTTTGAATTCATGTATTCATCCATCAGATCAATCTTCTTTTTAAAGATCGGAATCTCATAGATGCCGTCAAATTCGTCGTTGTAGCCCAAAACTTCGATCAGTCTTGAATAAGCTTCTGAATGACGGGTTTCCGATTCTGCAAAGGTGCTGCCCAGATTGTTGAATTCGGGTTTTGGAAAATGTTTGTAAAGATCGCCCCAGAAAGCTTTTACACCGACTTCAACCTGTGCAATGCTGAGCAGACTTCGTTTCACGACTTCTTTTTCAATGTCAGAAAGATTGGTTTTAAAATCCTGAATATCGGCTGTAAAATCGATTTCTTTATGAACCCAGAAAGTTTGATTCATCATATCCACAAAGTCCATCACTTCCGGATATTCAAATGGTTTGTAATTGATGCGTTTGTCGAAAATTCCCATGATTTGAATTTTTTTATATGAAACAATATTTGAACTGAACTGCTTCGGCAAAAAAAGCTTTTCCGAATTCACTGTTCCGTATAAAAAGGGAAGAGATTTTTCAGACGATCACTTTTTGTGCGAAAGTAATGTCTTTGTTTATCCGAGGTCTGACTCACCCAATCGGGATTACAGTTGCGCAACAGTTTGGGGATTTCACCCAATTCTCTTACGATAAACAATTACACTTTTCAAAATTATAAGAAGTTGACATCCGATTCGGGCTGTGAAGACAAATGTTTTCACATGCTTATTAACAATAATTGAAAATCAGACCGCAAGCAATTAAAATACAAATATTTATATGCTGTAATGTTTATTCCCATCCGATGGGGAAGGGCAGGAGCAGGAATCGGACCGGTGGAATGAAATGAAATGGATTTCGGTTTAATTCAATTGATTAAATCAAAATTCGTAACGGTCTTCATTAGTCTGTACCGATAACCGAATTGATCTTATCCCAAAGTTCTTTGTCAAAACCGGATGATGCAAAATCAGAATTCTTTGGATTTCCTGAATTTCCCATCCTTACGATCACCATTTTTTTGGACGGAATCACATACAGCTTCTGATCTTGGGCGCCCAGAGCGGCATACATATCTGAAGGTGCATTTGGAATCAGCTGACCGTTGAAAATTTTTTGAGAACGCGGCAGCATAAATTTTGATTTCCCGTTGAGCCACCACAGATATCCGTAGGCAGGATTGATGATTTGGGATGAACTGATGCTTTCTTTGAAATAATTTTCATTTATTATTTCTGTTCTGTCCCAATTGCCGTTATTCAGTGCAAGCAGTCCAAATCTGGCCATACTGCGGGTATTGCTGTGATAGATTTTGAATATCGGACCGAATTTCCATTGACCTTTCATTCCGATTTTACTGCCGATTTCCGAATCAAAATAAGTCTTAAAATCCTGACCGCCTGCAGATTCAATAACTTTCATAAGCAGTTGAAAAACATTGCTGTATGACCACCTGCTGTCTGAATCTGCCAGATAAGTCAGATTGCGACGCTTCACGATCTGTTTTTGATCGTTCAGACCTGAAGTCATGCTGAGCAAATTTCTGATGGTGATCAGATCTTCTTTTTCAGCGCTTTCAGCCGACCAGCCTTTGCCGAGGTATTTTGATACTTTGTCATCGATATCGAGCAGTCCTTGCTGTTGTGCAATACCGATGGCAGCCGATGTAAGTGCCTTTCCGGCGCTGTTCCACTGCCAGTATGCAGAGGCGGAATGTCCGTTAAAATATTCTTCCATTGCAATCTTCCCGTTCACCAGTATCATAAAGGATTTGGTGTTTTTCAGGGTGAGAAAGTTTTTCAGATCCTCGATTGCGGCTGTGTCCCAGCCCAATTGTGAAGGCGTAACACTTTCCCAGTTGTCATTTGAGACCGGCGGAAAATACATGGGTTCGAATCCATCGGTTTTTGCTGCAATATTATCCGCCCGAAAACTTTGGAAGGATACAAGCAAAAGCATAACTAAGACGGTTGTTTTCATTTTGACTGTTATTTATTTAAGAATAAATGATTAATAAAACCAAGTATTGGGTTGATCATCAGTTGTTCTGTCAAAATATTTTGATTTTCTCACTCCATCAATTTTCATACCGAGCGGGTTGATTCTTCATTTTAGAAAGATTAGCTGGTGTTGAACCCGTTTTGGTTTGCGGGATTAATTTAACCGCAGAAAATTTATAAAAATTTAGAATTTCAGACATTGTCTTTATGGTGTTTATTTGATCGGATTGGTTAAATTTGCATTGAGTTAATTGTTTTTATTTAATCTAAATTAATGATCCGGACTTTTTCATTGCGCTGTATATTTTCTCTCTTCCTTCTTACTGTTGTTTCATTTTCTTTCGGTCAAACGGCTCAGGCCGAAAATGTTTCGAACAGTTCAGATTCTAAAAATCTTGAAACCATCATCCATCTGCTCGGATATATTTCACGTGATTATCCGATGGGCGTGAAAGACGGCAAAATCATCAATGAGCAGGAATATGAAGAAATGATTGAGTTCTCACAGCAGGTGCTTCAGCTGACTGAAAAATCAGCCAAACTGCTCAAAGACAGCCCGAATCTGATTTCTGAAATCAGAATGCTGATCGATCTGATCAATAAAAAAGGACCCGAAGCCGCTGTCAACATCGCCGCAGGACAGATCAAAGATGAAATCATCCAGGTTACCGGTCTGAAAACAGCACCGAGCATCTGGCCCAGCCAGCTGAACGGTCAAAAGTTGTATGCTGCAAACTGTGCTTCATGCCACGGAATCAAAGGAGACGGAAACGGACTGAATGCAGTCGGACTTGATCCGGAGCCTTCAAATTTTTTGGACAATGAACTGATGAAGGAAATTTCACCCTATCAGGCATACAATACCATCAAACTTGGCGTTCCGGGCACAGCCATGGTTCCATTTTCAGATCTGAAAGAAGATGAATATTGGGATCTTGCTTTCTATGTGAAATCGCTTCGTTTCAATACCAAAAATACAGATACAGCCAAACTGAGAAAGACTTTTGATGCTCAAATCAAAAAAACTGATTTGAAACAGCTTGCCACACTTTCTGATATGGAATTGGAAAATTCACTCGGAATTAAAGATAATTCGGAAGAATTGCAGGCGCTGAGACTGTTGAAACCGACTGCAAATTCGACCGGCAGTCTGGACATCGCAAGAAGCAGACTGAACTCGGCATTTACAAAATACGATCAGGGTGATTTTTCCTCAGCAAAAGAAGATGCACTGATTGCTTATCTCGAAGGAATTGAACCTGCGGAATCAAGACTCCGGTCGATCAATCCGTCATTCACAATGAATCTGGAACAGCAGATGATGCGGGTGAGACAGTTTGTCGGCAAAAAAGGACAGCCGCAGCTGGTTCAAAACGAAATTGAAAAAGCACTCCGGATGATCGATCGCGGAGAACAGATGATGCAAAGCCAGCAGCTGAATTACTGGCTGACCTTTATATTGTCGCTTTCAATCATGCTCAGAGAAGGAATGGAAGCATTTCTGGTTCTGTTCATCGTCATCGTGATTGCCAGAAAACTGGGTGCGCACAAGGCGGCACCGTGGATACATTCGGGCTGGATATTGGCAGTCGCAATGGGAATTGCCGGCTGGTTCCTGTCTGATTACATCATCAAATTCGGCGGTAAAAACCGTGAAATCATGGAAGGTGCCATTTCTCTGTTTGCAGTTGTCATCCTGCTGTGGGCGGGTTATTGGCTGCACAACAATTCAAATGCGAGGAAATGGCAGCGGTTTATCAAAGAAAAAATCGGGGTCTATCTCGATAAAGACAAAATGTTTGGTTTGGCTGCTTTTTCATTTATGGTGGTTTTCCGCGAAGTTTTTGAAGTGATACTTTTCCTGAAAGCAATCAGTCTGGAAGCAGATGCAAACAATCAGTCAGCCATCGGACTGGGTTCACTGGCGGCGGTGGTGATTCTTTTTGTAATCGCATTTTTCTTTATGAGATATTCGAGCAAAATTCCGATCAGACAACTGTTCCTCTATTCATCATGGCTTGTTGTATTGCTCGCATTCATACTGACCGGAAAGGGAATCCATTCGCTTCAGGAAAGCGGACTGATATCCATTCACGCACTTCCGTCATGGATACAGGCAGACTGGCTCGGAATCTATTCGACAGTTGAATCCATATTGGGACAAATCATTCTGATCATCATTGTGCTGATTGCCTATTCCTATCAGAAAAAGCAATTTAACAAACTTAAAGAAGTACCCGCTAAGGCATAAACCGATCAGTCACAGTTGCCGTCCACATCGCAGCTTTGACCTTCGCTGACGATAAACGGACTGTCCGATTGGTTGAATTCTTTCCAGCTGGTCTCAAGCACCTCGTCAAATACATCGACAGGCTGAGCGCCCGAAACTGCGTATTTGTTGTTAAAAACAAAGAAAGGTACACCTCTGATGCCGAGTTTCTGTGCATTGATTTCATCTTCTCTGACCACATCAGAAAACTGATCTGAATCCAAAACCGATTTGGTTTCTTCTTTATCCAAACCGATGCTTTCTGCAATTTTCAGCAGTTCTTGTTTGTCGTCAATATTGATTCCGTCTGTAAAATGCGCTTTGAACATTGCTTCCTCGATCTGATTCCCAAATCCTTTTGACTGTGCAAACTGAATCAGTCGGTGTGCATTGAATGAATTGGCAACAACCGATTTGTCAAAATTAAAAACAAGATCGGTATCTTCTGCAGTTTTCAGCACATGACCCATCATCTGTTCTGCATTTGCACGACTGATTCCTTTGCTCAGCGCCAAATGATCTACAGAATTAACCTCGGGTTCGGTTTTGATGTTCGGATCGAGTTCAAAACTGTGCCAATGCACTTTGATTTTATCTTTGTGTTCGAAATTTTCAATTGATTTTTCAAATTTTCTTTTGCCCACATAGCAAAACGGACATCTGACATCCGACCAAATATGAATTTCCATTGTGAATGATTTGAATGCAAAGTTAATGCAGTCCGCTTTAATTAAAATTAACCTAAATCAATAAAACCAATTAATCATTATTAAAATCGTCAACCAGTTCTTTATAGAAATTCTCAAGCTTTGACAAACGGCTTCCGTACCAGGCAAAAGCTTCGCCGTCAACAATTCTGACCTTTTTATTTGGGTGAACATTTTTGAATTCGGGTATATGTTTTTCCGAAAACGGATAAGGTTCAGTTGAAAGCAAAATCGCATCAGCAGGACAGAGTTCATCCAGAATTATTTCGGGATATCTGGATCTGTCTTTAAAGATATTTTCAAAACCGATGGTCTCGAGCAGATGGTTTACAAAATTGTCTCCGCCAACGGTCATATAGGGTTTCCGCCAAATCATATAAGCCGCTTTGACCGGATTTTTCAATTTGTAATTTTTAAAAATCGAAATTGTTTTCTGACAGATTTCTTCTGCTTTCTGCTGTTGATTGGTGATTTCTCCAAGTTCCCGGATCAGACTGTAATTGTCGTCAAGCGTTTCAATATTGGTCACCCAAACCTTCAGATCCTTCATCAGTTCTTCAACAAATTCCTTTTCGTTTTCCTCTTTGTTGGCTATGACCAGATCGGGTTTTAGCGCTCTGACTTTTTCGATATGAAAACTTTTTGTACCGCCGACTACCGGAAGTTTTTTGACAAATTCAGCGGGATGTATGCAGAATTTGGTTCTTCCGACCACCATTTCGGGTGCCAGATCGATCAGTGTTTCGGTGATGGAAGGAACCAGTGAAATTATCCGCATCTGAATTTTTGACGCAAGTTATAAACCAATTTGACAACTGCAACTGAAAATAATCCTTTAATTTTACTGTAAAATTCAAAACAGATGAAAATCAATCCAAAATACAGAGTGCTCGCAGCCAGTACCAGTACGGTTTTTGGCAGCAGTTATCTCGAATACATCATCGACGATGCGGTTAAATTTCTAAATGCCAATGAAATTCTTTTTGTTCCTTATGCCAGACCGTCGGGTGCGACTTATGACGAATATACGGAATCACCCAAAAAAGCTTTTGGACAAAAAGGAATCAAAGTCATCGGGCTGCATGAATTTGATGATCCGAAAGAAGCGATTCAAAAAGCAAAGGCAATTTTCATCGGTGGCGGAAATACCTTTCTGCTGCTTAAAACGCTGTATGAACTCGATCTGATCAATGAGCTGAAAACTGCGGTTTCAAACGGAATTCCGTATATGGGCACCAGCGCCGGAAGTAATATTTGCGGCATCGACATCGGTACGACCAATGATATGCCGATTGTTTATCCGCCGAGTTTTGAAGCGCTCGGATTTTTGCCTTTCAACATCAATCCGCATTATCTCGATCCCGATCCGAATTCAAAACACAAAGGCGAAACCCGTGAAACCAGGATTTATGAATTTCACAAATTCAATTCACAGCCGGTTGTCGGTTTGAGAGAAGGCAGCTGGATAGAAGTAAAGCAGGGCAGTGCTGTGCTCAAAGGACCGCTGACCGCAAGGATTTTCAGACAGGGAATGGAACCGGTTGAAGTGGAGAATTTGAGATTTTAGATTTTAGATTTTTGGACGTGAGACATTAGACTTTGAGAGGTTGGATGCTGGGCGTAGGGTGTCGGGTGCTGTACGTTGAAAATCACTGATTAGTGTTGACCTCTTTTTACCAAACTTTTCCAAAGTTTGAAACTTTGGAAAAGTTAAATCAGTCGTATTCATTTTAATTATTTAATCTGCTCTCACTCGTCTTCAGACAAAGTGAGGGTGACATTCGGTCTTCAGACCGGGAATCAATTATTTACTTCCTTTTTTGACTGTCTGAAGACAGTCTTTCGCTGCTTCCTGCGTCTGAAGACGCGGAAGAGCATTTTCTGGGATAATAATTTTTTAATTTTTAAATAAGTGATTTTTTTCACGCAAAGGCTGCAAAGGAATTTCGCAAAACGCGCAGAAGAGGACAATATGATTCATCCGGTTTCCAATGCAACTTAATGAACCTTAATCATCTTAACTTTCTTAATGTTTCAAAAAGATTTGGAATCTTAAACCTGAAACAAATTTCCCGTTCGTCAGTTCGAGTGAGCGCTTTTTAAAGAAAATCAGTTCATTGCAGAAATAATGATTTTATCAAAATGGAAGTACAATCAACAATTTCCTGAAGCGCTCGTATCGAGAACCGTTTATAAAACCCACCGTCGCATCTCGATACATTTTTCTCCTCTGCGCTCCGAAAAACACTCGATGTGACGGTTTTCGGATTTTACCGGAAAAAAAGTCTCACGTCTAAAAGTCTCACGTCTCATGTCTAACCTGAAACTTTAAACCTGAAACTTGAAACAAATTTTCCCTTCGTCAGTTCGTTGAGTACTTTTAAAGAAAATCAGTTCATTGCAGAAATAATGATTTTATCAAAATGGAAGTACAATCAACAATTTCCTGAAGCGCTCGTATCGAGAACCGTTTATAAAACCCACCGTCGCATCTCGATACATTTTTCTCCTCTGCGCTCCGAAAAACACTCGATGTGACGGTTTTCGGATTTTATCGGAAAAAAAGTCTCACATCTAAAAGTGAACATCCCTGATTAGTGTTGACCACTTTTGGTTAAACATTCATTATCAAAAA
>JACFND010000050.1 GCA_019455045.1 Flavobacteriia bacterium | reverse complement strand
TAGTCTATCAGTGGTTTATATTTTTAATAAAAAAATGTGCGGAAGTCAGGAAAAATGGAAAACCCCGTAAGACCGAAATCATACGGGGTTTTCTTTTTCCGAAACATTTTGTTCAAAAAACCGGACGAGCCGACTTTTCGGGTAGCTGTTATCAGTCTGAATCTTTGCTGAAAACTTATTCAAAAATAAATTCACTGCGATCGAAAAAGCGAATACAGCCTGCTTCGAAAACTGAGACAGATTTGTGCGTTAGTTAAGCGGGTAACGTTCAGAGATTCCGTGTGGAAATTCGTTCACTGCAGCCACCTTGGTGAAACTGAAGCTAGAGCAGAAACCCCTTCGGCCAAATCTTCTCAATCGTGTCGGAATTTGAACTTCATCGAATTCGTGAGAAAAAGATTCAGTAACAAAAAGGACACTATTTGAAAGAACATCAGTTCTTATCAAAACGATTTTAAATTTTAACTCTTAATAAAAAGAACTTCAATTTTCTTCTTCGGTCTTCAAACGAATTCTTCGGAAGAATCATTTTGATATTTCAAAGATAGATTCTGTTTTTAATTCTGACAAATAAATTTCATTCTACTTATTCACAATCACTTAACTGCTGTTATCAACAATTGTTCATAAGTCTGACAGCTGCCGAATTCAGAAGAATCAACCGATTTTAAGCTGTCAGTTTTTTGACTTTTTCAACAATTGCAGATGCATCCAAACCGTACTTTTTCATCAGTTCGGCAGGTGTTCCGCTCTCTCCAAAAGAGTCATTTACCGCCACAAATTCCTGTCTGACCGGATATTTCTCTGTCAAAAGTCGTGAAATGCTCTCACCCAAGCCGCCAAATTTGTTGTGTTCTTCACAACTGACGATCTTTCCTGTTTTCTTAACAGAATTCAGAATAATTTCTTCGTCCAATGGTTTAATGGTATGAATATTAATCAGTTCCGCCGAGATTCCCTGTTCTTCAAGCGTATTGCATGCAATCATCGCTTCCCAAACCAGATGACCGGTAGCAACAATGGTCACATCGGTTCCTTCCTTGATCATAATCCCTTTTCCGATTTCAAATTTCTGATCTGCAGGTGTGAAAACAGGAATCGACGGACGGCCAAATCTCAGATAAACCGGGCCTTTGTGTTCTGCAATCGCAAGTGTAGCCGCTTTGGTCTGGTTGTAATCGCATGTATTGATTACAGTCATTCCGGGCAGCATCTTCATCAGACCGATGTCTTCAAGAATCTGGTGGGTTGCACCGTCTTCACCCAAAGTCAGACCGGCATGAGATGCGCATATTTTTACATTTTTATCCGAATAGGCAATCGACTGACGCACCTGATCATAAACCCTTCCGGTTGCAAAATTTGCAAAAGTTCCTGCAAACGGAATTTTTCCGCCGATGGTCAGACCGGCTGCAACGCCCATCATATTGGCTTCTGCAATTCCCATCTGAAAAAACCGATCGGGATTTTCTTTTTTGAAAGTTCCCATTTTGAGCGAATCGGTCAGATCGGCACAAAGACCGATCACATTTGGATTTGTTCTTCCCAATTCGGTGAGTCCGTCACCAAAACCGCTGCGGGTATCCTTTTTTTCTGTATAATTTAAATCGATCATTTTCAATAGTCTTTTAATTCGGTTTCGGGATTTTGTTCCAATGCAATTGCAAGCTGCTCGTCATTTGGCGCTTTTCCGTGCCATGCATGGGTGCCCATCATAAAATCAACACCATTGCCCATTTCGGTATGCAGAAGAATTGCGATTGGCAGTCCTTTTCCGGTTTCTGATTTTGCTTTTTCAAGAATTTCAATCACCTTTTCTGTATTGTTTCCTTCTTTTTCTTCCAAAACCAGCCAGCCAAAAGCAGTCAGTTTTGACTTCAGATCGGTGGTGTCGAGCACATCTTTTGTGTCACCGTCAATCTGACGGCCGTTGTAGTCGATGGTCGTAATCAGATTGTCTACTTTATTGGCAGAAGCATACATAAAAGCTTCCCAGTTCTGACCCTCGTTCAGTTCGCCGTCTCCCTGAAGCACATAAACCAGTTTGTCGTCATGATTCAGTTTTTTGGCAAGCGCCGCACCGATGGCAACCGACAGACCCTGACCCAGCGAACCGGTTGCAATTCTCACACCCGGAAGTCCTTCGTGAGTGGTCGGATGGCCCTGAAGTCTTGTATTTAATTTTCTGAAAGTATTCAGTTCTTCGACCGGAAAAAATCCGAATCTTGCCAGTGTGCTGTAATAAACCGGCGAAATATGTCCGTTCGAAAGAAAAAACAGATCCTCTCCTGTTCCGTCCATTTTAAAATCGGTCGAATAATCCATCACTTTTCCGTAAAGCGCAGTAAAAAATTCGGCACAACCGAGCGAACCGCCCGGATGACCGCTGTTCACCGCATGAACCATCCGCAGTATGTCCCGTCGGGTTTGCTGCACATGGGTCTGTAATTGTTCTAAAGTCATTTCTGAAAATTTGTATGCAAAATTAAGCTTTTGAATTCAGATACCCGATGACCATTCCTGCTTTTATATAAAGAATTCAGGCCGAGTTTTCAACAAATCATCAATTTGTTCGGGTTTTAATTTTTCTCAAAAGTTTTTTGAAAGGCAGTTGGAATAAAATTAATCAGGTCGGTTGCAATCAGAGATTCTTCACCCAATTCATCGGCCGCCAGATCACCGCACAAACCATGCAGAAAAACACCGAGGATGGCAGCATCTTTCGGTTCATAACCTCTGCCGAGCAGACCTGCAATCATTCCGGTCAGAACATCGCCGCTGCCTGCAGTCGCCATACCCGGATTGCCGGTCGAATTGAAATAAGTTTTTCCATCGGGTGTGTGAATCTGACTGAAGGCTCCTTTTGAAACCACGATCAAACCAAATTCCCGGGTGAGATTTTTAATTTTTTCAAATTTCTCAATGCTGTCATTCCAACTGCCCACCAGTCTTTCCAACTCTTTGTCGTGTGGCGTGATGATCGTATTTTCGGGCAGTATCTTGAGCAGATTTCTGTTTTTTGACAGCAGATTGATTCCGTCGGCATCGATAATGATTTTCTCGTTTTTAAATTCATTTTCTGACAAAAACTGTTCAAAACCGTACTCTGTCCGTTCATCCGTTCCCAGTCCCGGGCCGATTGCAATGGTATCGAAACGGCTGAGTTTTGGAAAACCGATGATTTTGTCATCGGAAAAATCGGTCATCAGCATGGCTTCCGGAAAAAGTGATTGAAGAACACTGCTTCCGCATTTCGGAATATAAGCGGTCACGAGACCGGCACCGCAGCGCATGGCTGCCTTGGCACTGAAAAATACAGCACCCATTTTTCCCTGACTGCCGCCGATCACCAACAGATTTCCATAATTGTATTTGTAGCCGAAACGATCTCTGAGTTTTTTCAAACTTGAAACCGAATCCGAATCGGTAAAATAAAAATCTGTCGATTGGGATTCAATTGAATTCCGGTCAAAACCGATATCCAGAATTTCAAAATCTCTGATATTTTTTGAATTCTCAGGCAGCAGCATCGACAGTTTGGGTGAGTCAAAAGTCAGACAAAGATTGGATTGGACAATAGTATCTTCGGCTGAATTCAAACGGTCGCAAAACATACCAGAAGGCAGATCAACCGAAATCATCTCACAGTTTGAATGATTAATTTTTTCAATTACTTTTTTCAAACCGCCTTCCACAGGACGATTTAATCCATAGCCAAAGATAGCATCAATAATCACCGGCTGATTTGAAAAGTCAAAAGCTGTATGTTCGTCAAAAAATTCAATTTCAACATCTGTTTCTTTCAGTTTTTTCTGATTGGCAAGATTATCTGCCGAATAATTTTCGGATTTTAAAAGATAAACTTTTGGATTTGAACCTCCTTTTTTAATCAGTCTTGAAATCACCAGACCGTCACCGCCGTTGTTTCCCGAACCGCAAAAAACAGCAAAATCGGTATTTGAAATTTCATATTTCAGTTTAATCTGATCAAAAACGGCAGCTGCAGCTCTTTTCATCAGATCGATCATTTCGATATTTTGTTTGGCTGCGGTTTCTTTTTCTACAATTTTTAACTGTTCGGGACTGAGTATTTTCATAACAAATTCAATTATTTTGATTGAATAAAAAGTTTAAATCTAAAATTACGACTTTAATTGCGAAAATTCATAAAAACAAAACTGTTTCTGTCGGAACCTGTACAGTTTACTGTATGTCAGTTTGTTTTGACCGATTTATCATTCCGAAAACAAAATCAGTCTGTCTCAAAATTCCGGTTTTAAAGTATCATTAATTTACAATGTAAATATTCTGTACATATAGGTTCTAATCTGAAAGGCACATTAAAAAACAGTTTTCTATTTTTGGTTTAAAATTCAATAATATGAAATACATAAACTACTTACTTGCCGGTCTGTTCTGCAGCCCGCTATTTTTTAATCTTCAGGCACAAAGTCCCGGAAATGCATTTACAGAAGGATTCAATATTGCAGTGGATGAGGGATATCAGTGTGTTACCGACCAACAGCGCGAATTGAGCAATCAAAAGATTGCGGAAAGCATTCAAATGTTAAAAGATCAGGGCAAATTGTTTTACAATGAAGCTTCAAAACCCGATTACATCCAGTTCGCCTGGCCTTTAAAAAAGGCTGAGGGCGTTGGTTACAACCAGATCTGGGGAGTTTCGAATTTCGTGGATCATCAGGGAGGAGCAGGAATTAAAGATTATTTCTGTCAGGAAAAGACCTACAACGGGCATAAGGGAACAGACATTTACCTGTGGCCGTTCTGGTGGTATGCAATGGATCACGATCAGGCAGAAATCATTGCAGCAGCCGATGGTCAGATTTTATACAAATTTGACGGGAATTATGACCGCAGCTGTGTGATGGGATCGGGTGACTGGAATGCGGTATATGTACAGCATGCCGACGGTTCGATTGCCTGGTACGGACATATGAAAAACGGTTCGCTGACCACTAAAAATGTTGGTGATATGGTCAGTAAAGGAGAATTTTTGGGGAATGTGGGAAGTTCGGGAAGTTCGACAGGGCCTCATCTTCATTTTGAAGTTTATAACTCGAGCAGTCAGCTGATCGATCCTTTTGAGGGCAGCTGTAATCTTCTGAACAGCGAATCCTGGTGGGAAGACCAGCTTCCGCACGATAAACCGACAATCAATGCAGTGCTGACTCATTCTGCATATCCTGTTTTTCCGGATTGTCCGCAGCAGGAAGTTACAAATCTGAAAAATTATTTTGAAACCGGAGAGTCCGTTTATCTGGCAGTCTATCTGACCGATCAGGAGGCCGGGTCAACAATGCATCTGAAAGTAACAAGACCGAATGGAACAATATTGAATGAGTGGGATGCAGCTCTGACCGAAAATTATCAGCTTTCTTACTGGTTCTGGATAGCCAATCCCGATATGAACGGGAACTGGAAATGGGAAGCTACATACAAAGGCGTGACAGTTGTTCACGATTTTTATGTAGGTGTGATGGGAACTGCCGAAAATGAAATCAAAGATTTTAAAGCTTTCCCGAATCCGGTTTATGAACTAATCAATCTGCAGTCACCGGATAAAATTGTTGATGTTCAAATCATTGATGCACAGGGAAGGACAGTCAAACACATCAGCAGTCTGTCGGGTATCGACAAAGTGGATGTCAAATCGCTTCCGGCAGGATTTTATGTAATCAAAGCATCAGATATACAGAAAAAGACTTCGACAGTAAAAATTATGAAAAAGTAATTCTATAGTCCCCTTCTAAAGAGAAAAACCGACAGTTTCGACTGCCGGTTTTTTTGATTTTTAAAGTTTGGTGAATATCAGTGTGGTCGTCGTTCCGAGCGAGGTTGCCGAAATCCTGAACTGACTGTGATTTCCGGATTCGATTTCCGGGGTAAATGTCTCGGGCAGTATGGATTCAAATCCTTCCGTGGTCACAATGACTTTGTACGAATCGCCGTTCTTTTCCCAGGTTCCTCCGATGGTTTCCATCAGATGGCACGGATGATCGGTAGTTTCGCCCCATACATCTTCAACAAAAATTCCGCCGCTCACAAATTTCACACTGCCTTTGTATTCGCAAACGCCTGAAATGTCCTGAGTTACACCATTGATCAGTTTTCCGGTCACTTTCCAGGTTCCTACAATTGAGAATGGCGGCTCAGAAGGTCCGTCATCATCAGAACTGCAACCGATAAAACTTAGTCCAAAACCGATTACCAGCAATAATCCGAGTAGTTTTTTCATTTTTTTGATTTTAATTTAATAACAGCAAACTTCGGTCTTTATTGCCGAAAACGAAAAATTATTCATTGTACCACTCCCCTCTGTGCGGTTTGAGCGCATCTCTGACCGGAATCAGTTCATCTTCATCGACCACCATAAAACAGATCGATTCGTTTTCTGCAAAATGTTCAAAACCGGTTATATTGTTTTTCAAACCGTCTTTTTCAATAAATTCTTTCAGGTGTTCCTCCTGATGTTCGGCCGTTTTATTTGCGTCAGGACCGTAAAAGTCCCAGATTAGTTTTAATTTTTTCATGGTTCAAATTTAAAAATAGTTTTAAAGAATAAGCGACTGAATTGTCTTTTATGTTATGGATTTGGGATTAATTCAATTATAAATTTCATTAAAAATTAACACTCAATCAAAAATAAATTAAAGTCGGTCAGTTGACGAATGGCTGTATGTTTTTGTACCTTTGCACATTCAAATGAAAAATCCGATTTCCACATACAATCCAAAGGAGTTTATACTGATCAAAGGCGCTAAACTCCACAATCTGAAAAATATAGATTTGGCCATTCCGAAGAACAAACTGGTGGTCATCACCGGTCTTTCGGGCTCCGGAAAATCATCGCTTGCCTTTGACACGCTTTATGCAGAAGGCCAGAGAAGATATGTAGAAAGTCTGTCTTCGTATGCACGTCAGTTTTTGGGAAAATTGGACAAACCTCAGGTGGATTATATCAAAGGAATCGCGCCTGCCATTGCCATTCAGCAAAAAGTAATCAGTTCAAATCCGAGATCGACCGTCGGAACCACCACCGAGATTTATGATTATCTGAAACTGCTGTATGCAAGAATCGGAAAGACTTATTCTCCGATTTCGGGTGAATTGGTTCATAAAGAAACGGTTACCGATGTGATTGATTACATACAGTCGTTGCCGATCGATTCAAATCTGCTGATTCTTTCACCTTTATATAATACAGGTGACAGATCGTTTTCGGAATTTCTTAAAATTCTTCAGCAGCAGGGTTTTACACGAATGGAAATCGACGGAAATCAGGTTAAAATTGAAGATCTTCTCGAATTTAATTTTGAACCCAAAGATGATGCATCGGTCAGATTGCTGATCGACAGGGTGAGCACTCAGGATGATGAATCATTTTATCATCGTCTGGCGGATTCGGTTCAGACTGCATTTTTTGAGGGAAAAGGCGGACTGATTCTGAAAAATACGGATGACAATTCTGAAAGAGAATTTTCAAGTTCTTTTGAATTGGACGGAATTACATTCAATGAACCCACCACTCATTTTTTCAGTTTTAACAATCCTTACGGCGCCTGTCCGACCTGTGAAGGTTACGGGAAAGTGATCGGGATCGATGAAAATCTGGTCGTTCCAAACAAAGGCCTTTCAATTTTTGAAGATGCTGTCGTTGCCTGGAAAGGTGACAAAATGAGCGAATGGAAAGATTATTTTATCAAAATCGCTTCAAAACGTGACTTTCCGATTCACAGACCTTATTTTCAGCTGACCGAAGAACAAAAAGATTTTCTGTGGCACGGCGATAAAGAATGGGAAGGAATCGACGGTTTTTTCAAAATGGTCGAATCAAACACTTATAAAATCCAATACAGAGTGATGCTGTCGAGATACAGAGGAAAGACGCTCTGTCCCGACTGCAAAGGAAAACGACTGAGAAAAGAAGCCGGATATGTAAAAATCAACGGAAGGTCGGTTCAGGATCTGGTCGATCTGCCGCTTGACGAACTCAAAGTATTTTTTGACGGTTTGGAACTGACCGAATATGAAAATAAAGTTGCAAAAAGAATACTGATTGAAATCCGAAACCGTATCGGTTTTCTGATGGATGTCGGTTTGGGTTATCTGACTTTGAATCGTGCTTCAAACACTTTGTCAGGCGGTGAAAGTCAAAGAATCAATCTGGCAACTTCGCTGGGTAGCAGCCTGGTCGGATCGATGTACATACTCGACGAACCTTCGATCGGTCTGCATTCGAGAGATACCGAAAGACTGATCGGTGTATTGAAAAAACTGAGAGATCTTGGAAATACAGTAATCGTGGTTGAACATGATGAAGACATTATGAAGGCAGCAGATCATATCATCGACATCGGACCCGAGGCCGGAACACACGGCGGTGAAATCGTATTTGAAGGAAATTACAAAGAACTGCTCAAAGCGGATACGCTGACCGGAAAATATCTGAGCGGAAAAATGGAAATTGAAGTTCCCAAAAAAAGACTTCCGTTCAAAAATTATATCGAAATAAAAGGTGCAAGAGAAAACAATCTCAAAAACATAGATGTCAAATTTCCGCTCAATACTTTGACCGTCATCACAGGCGTGAGCGGTTCGGGAAAGAGTACGCTGATGAAGGATATACTTGCTCCGGCACTTCAGCGCGAGCTTGGAATTTACGGAAACAGAATCGGTGAATTTGATGCATTGGAAGGTTCGGTTTCAAAAATTCAGAGTCTTGAACTGATCGACCAGAATCCGATCGGGAAATCTTCAAGATCCAATCCGGTGACTTATGTAAAGGCTTATGACGAAATCAGAAATCTGTTTGCAAAACAAAAAGCAAGCAAACTGATGGGATTTCAGCCTAAACATTTTTCATTCAATGTGGACGGCGGCCGCTGTGATACCTGCAAAGGCGAAGGCACGATCACCATAGAAATGCAGTTTATGGCGGATGTTGAGCTTGAATGCGATACCTGTCACGGTGCCAGATTTAAAAAAGAAATTCTTGAAATTAAATTTCACGAAAAAAATATTTCGGATATACTCCACATGACGATTGATGATGCGGTTGAATTCTTTAAAAAATACAACGAAGAAAAAATTGTCGAAAAACTGCTTCCGCTTCAGGAAACCGGTTTGGGTTATGTGCAGCTCGGTCAGTCATCCAATACTCTGTCGGGCGGCGAGGCGCAGAGAATCAAACTTGCATCTTTTCTCGGAAAAGGAAATTCTCATCAGCACACCTTATTTATATTTGACGAACCTTCGACAGGTCTACATTTTCATGACATCAAAAAACTGCTGAAAGCTTTGCGTGCGCTGATTGAAATCGGTCATACCGTTTTTGTGATTGAGCATCATCCCGATATCATCAAATCAGCGGATTGGATCATCGATCTCGGTCCCGAAGGCGGAAAAGGCGGCGGGAATATCACAGCACAGGGAACGCCCGAAGACATTGTAAAAGTTAAGGAATCCTATACCGGAAAATATCTGAAAGAAAAACTGAATTGATTTAAAAACCTATTTGCTTTTTCTTCCCAATGGTTTTTTGGGTGATTTTTTGAAACGGTTTTCCAAAATCGGATATTTTTTGAACATTTCAAGCTGAAGAGAAGCATTCATTTCGGATGCTTTCAAAAACATTTTTCTGCCCATTTCCTCATTTCCAAGCAGATAATAACAGTTGCTCAACTGATAATAAAGTTCGGCACGGTTAAAATGTTTCTGTGCCTGATGAACCGATTCGATTGCTTTCTGATAATCGCCAATCGTAATCAGCACCTCAATCAGTCCCAGCCAATTGTAGAAATTATTGGGTTCCAATTCGATCAGCTTGTAATAATCAAGAGATGATTCTTCAAGCTTGCTCAATTGGATATGAAGATAAGCTCTTCGTTTCCACATATCCGGATTCTGAGCATCGAGTTCCACTCCCCTGTTCAGATAGAAAAGCGCTTCTTCATAATTTCCAAGACTCTCATACAAATCAGAAGTTGCGGTCCAAACCTGCGGCAGCTGCGGATCTTCGTGCAGCGCCTGATGATAGGATTTCAGTGCTTTGAACGGCAATCCGAGTTTGACATAGCAGTTTCCGATTTTCAAATAAGTAAAACCTGCAGAATCATCGAGTTCAAGCGTTTCTTTATAAACTTCTATCGCTGCTTCGTAATCATCCAATTTTTCAAGACAGGCAGCTTTTTGGGTATAAGCCATAATGCTTTTCGGATTGATCAGCGTCACATAATCAAACGCACGGTGCGCCTGTTCATAATCTTTGAGCTGCATATAAACTTCGCCCAGCTGTGACCAGGCAAGCTCAGAATAAGGTTTCAGATCGATGTATTCATTCAGAAACTCAATCAGTTCTTTTGGAACGTGAAGTTCGTCATAACACTGAACACACGAAAAGAATGCAAATTCATCATCGGGATCGAGTTCAAGCGCCTGTTTGAAATTGTATAATGCAAGATCGGTTTCATTCAGATTCAGATATTCGTTTCCGAGACAATTGTATATATATTCCTGGTCTTCACCCGATTCGAGTGCTTTTTCAAAAAATCCGATTGCCATTCTCGGATTCTCCTTCATCGACCAGTAACGGCCGACTGCAATCAGATAATCCAAATCATTTTCGGCGGTTTCCTTCAGTTCCGAAATCAGAAAAGAAGCTTCTTTCAGCCGATTGACCGCAAGAAGATATTCAAGTTTCTTGATTTGGATGTCGATGCTCGACGGATACATTTCAATCGCATAATCGATTGCTTTCTTTGCGTAAGGCAGATCGCCCACATCGAGATAATAGGCTATGATTTCATAAAATTCATCCGTTTCAAAATAATAATGCGTTTTGTTTTCAAGCATCTGTTCAAAACGGCTGATCAGACCATCATTCAAATATTCATCATCCATAGCACGAAGTTAGTCAATACCGAAAAGCATTTAATCAAAACCCAAACCATTTTTGCACAATCAATCAACAATCGGGAAAATCGGCCAAGTTGTCGGGTTAAAATGAGTTTTGAAAAAGAATTGCCATAACTTTGCAGCATGGTACAGACGCCCGTTTATTTTGACCGGATATTTGAAAAACTCAATGAGATACTGACCGAAAAGAAACCGAATCTCATTATCGTACTGGCAGACGAAAACACCCACAATCTGTGTGTGCCGCTGTTGCTGTCAGAAATTGAAACCGAATCTCAGATTGAACTGGTTGAAATTCCGGCGGGCGAATCATCCAAAAATCTTGATATTGCAATTCAGATCTGGGAAACGCTTTCAGAATTCAAAGCCGACAAAAGCAGTCTGCTGATCAATCTCGGCGGCGGAATGGTCACCGATTTTGGCGGTTTTGTCGCTTCTGTTTACAAACGCGGAATTCAGTTTGTCAATATTCCGACTTCGCTGCTTGCAATGACAGATGCTGCCTTTGGCGGAAAAACCGGTCTGGATATGAACGGAATCAAAAATCTGATCGGTGTTTACAATTTTCCGCTGGCAACGCTGGTTCATCCCGGATTTCTTGAAACACTGCCCGAACGCGAATTTCGGTCGGGTCTTGCCGAAATGCTCAAACACGGATTGATTTATAACCGCGAACACTGGCAAAAAATCATCGAAATCGATCAGCCAAATCCCAAAACGATTGGCGGACTGATCAAAGATTCTGTAAACATCAAACTCGAAATCGTTGAAAAAGATCCGTTTGAAAAAGGTTTGAGAAAAATTCTCAATTTTGGTCACACTGTCGGTCATGCGGTGGAAAGCGAATCGATGACCACCGAGAATCCGCTGCTTCATGGCGAAGCGATTGCAATCGGAATGCTGGTGGAAACTGTATTGAGTGCAGAAAATGAGCTGATCGGAAAATCCGAGCTTGATGAAATTTTTTCAAATCTGATCCGACTGTTTGGAAAAACAGAGATTGACGAATCAAAAATTCCGAATCTGATCGGCTGGATGGAAAATGACAAAAAGAACAGCGGCGACCGTATGAATTTTAGTCTGCTAGACGGAATCGGAAAATCGAGATACGATATTGTGCTCAGCCGGGAACAAATCGCTGAGGGAATCAGGATTTATAACCGGATGATTGAGAATTATTAGAATAAATTCGCTAAAATTTTGTATCTATGATAAATTATCGCAAAACCCATCTTTATGTTAAAACCAATAAAAAATAAAAAACAGTATGAAGATATGCTCGAAAGGGTTTATGAATTGATGCAAAAAGATATTCAGCCCGATTCGGCTGATTCTGACGAACTTGAAGTTTTGTCGATTCTGATTAAAGAATACGAAAATGAAAATTATCCGGTTCCCAAACCCAATCCTTTGGAAGCAATCAAATTCAGATTGGAGCAATTGAATATGTCCGAGAGTGAGCTGTCAAAAATTTTGGGTGCGAGATCACGAAAATCAGAAATCCTTTCCGGAAAAAGGAAACTCAGCCTGTCAATGATTAGAAAATTAAATGAGAAACTGAAAATTCCGGCAGAAATTCTTATTCAGGAGTATTGATTTTAATTCAAATAAAGTTAAAATCACTTTAATCCTACATTTGATTCAATTCAATCCCAACAAATCCCGATTATCACTAATTTTATATCCGTTATGAAATTTCTTTTTACAATACTGACTTTCGGCCTGATATTTTCATGTACTCAGTCCCAGTTAAATTCAAATCAAATGGAAAAATCAAATCAATATAAAGTTCGAAAATCAGAACAGGAATGGAAAGCCGAACTCTCACCCGAACAGTATCAGGTGCTGAGACAGGCAGCAACAGAAAGACCCGGAACCGGAAAATATTATATGCATTTTGACAACGGAGTCTATAAATGTGCAGCCTGCGGCGAACCACTGTTTTCATCCGATTCAAAATTCAACAGCAGTTGCGGCTGGCCGAGTTTTGACAAAGAAATCGAAGAAGGAAAAATCGTTGAAAAAACCGATACTTCACACGGAATGATCAGAACCGAAATCCTGTGCGGAAACTGCGGCAGCCATCTTGGGCATGTCTTTGACGATGGCCCCACAAAAACCGGACTGAGATACTGCGTCAACTCAATTTCGCTTGATTTCGATCCCAATTCGAAAAAATAAACACCGATCTGAATTTTCGTTAAAATTATAAACCGGCTCTAAACTCTTTGGTTTATTTTTGTCGGATGAATATCAGCCAAAAATCCTTTAGAATCGGCATCAGTCTGTTTATGATCACCATGCTGCTGTTTTTTCTGCTGCTGTTTGTATTTTCAACTCAGGGAAGAATGACAGAAGCACAGTATTTCAATTATTCGGTGATGATCAGCTGTTTTTTGCTGCCCGCCATCTATGCCGGTTTTGCATTTTATAATATTTACGGTGAAGCAAGCATCAGACCGCTCGGTTTCAGACACATCTGGCGACTTTCTTTCGTTCCGATGTTTATCGGCGGACTGTTGAGTCTTGCTGCCATCTTTGTGTTTTTCAACACTTCCGGAAGCTGGGCAGAAGACAGTCTGCAGCGCGGCTGGTACGATCTGATGACCGCCAATCCGAATCCCGAGTTTATTGAAAAAAATCCCGATCTGGTCAAAGCGATGAGTGATCCTAACAACAATATGTTCAGCTGGAAAGTCTTCTTTATTTCTTTTTCGGTGATTCTCTTTTTTTACTTTTTGATTTCGAGTATCTTCGCAATGTTCTTAAAAAACAGACGTCTCTGATGAATTTGTCAATAGTCATCCCACTTCTCAACGAACAGGATTCGATCGAAGAATTGTTTCAGCGGATCAAGACGGTTTGTCTCGATAACGGTTTTGATTTCGAAACCATTTTTGTGGATGACGGCAGCACAGATGATTCATGGAAGGTGATTCAGTTTCTAGCCGAAGTCAATCCCGAAATCAGAGGAATCAGATTCAGAAAAAATTACGGAAAGTCTCAGGCGCTGATGGCTGCTTTTTCGCAGACACGAGGCGATGTGGTCATCACCATGGATGCCGATTTGCAGGATTTTCCGGAAGAAATTCCCG
Source organism: Flavobacteriia bacterium (assembly GCA_019455045.1). Taxonomy (GTDB): domain Bacteria; phylum Bacteroidota; class Bacteroidia; order Flavobacteriales; family Weeksellaceae; genus Moheibacter. The sequence continues at coordinate 2,967 of JACFND010000050.1, read as the reverse complement.
AACTTTATCAGCTGCTGAAATCAAAAAGAGCGGATATCGTATCGGGCTGGAAACAAAAAAGACAGGATCCGAAACTGACCAAAAATCTGCCTTCAAAACTGTTTAATTCGGTGGCGAGAAAGGTCTCTGGTCTCAAACTCCACGATTTCAACTGCGGACTCAAAGCATACCGCAGCCAGGTGGTGAAGGAACTCGAACTTCATGGCGATATGCACCGTTACATACCGGTACTGGCAAAAAATCTCGGTTTTGGAAACATCATCGAAAAAAAGGTCAGACATCAGTCAAGAAAATACGGAAAATCAAAATTCGGAAGCAGACGTTTTGTCAACGGATTTCTGGATTTGGTCACGCTTTGGTTTATTTCAAAATTCGGAAACAAACCGATGCATCTCTTTGGCGCGGTCGGTACCTTGATGTTTCTGATCGGATTTGTGGCGGCAGCCTATCTCGGCATCGACAAACTCTACAAAGTCTATATCATTCAGAAACAGGCAAAACTGATTACAGACAATCCGTTTTTCTATATCTCGCTGGTGGCAATGATTTTGGGCACCCAGCTGTTTCTTGCCGGTTTTCTGGGCGAGATTTTGGTCAGATCAAAGGTGAAGAAAAATGAATTTGAAGTCAGCGAAATGCTCAATCTCAATCAAACCATTGAATTATGAAAAGATTAATCATTCTCTCTTTTTTTGCTTTTTGTGTAACTTCCTGCAATTCATCAATTGACGGCGAAGGTCCTGCCACTGCCGAACAGGAAGTTGCAACCGATCTGTTTGCCGAACTCAGGGCAGACTGTAACTGCATACTGACGCTGATTCCGTCTGAAAATCCAAAAGTCATCATTGAATCTCATCAGAATCTGATCGACAATCTGAAAGTCGACTCAAAAAGAAACCGACTTGAAATTTCGGAAAATAAAAAAGTGGACAAATACGCGCTTTACAATGTGAATGTGTATTTCAATCCCGAACTGAACACTGTGGTGCTGAAAGGAAATACAAAAATGAAGGTCTCGGGCACACTGAAAGCAGCAAAAATGAATTTTGAACTCAAAGACAATTCGAGCATCAGCGATACTTATACTGATATTGAAAAATTTGGAATCAAACTCCAAAACAACAGCATCGCGCAGATCAGAGGAACAGCCATCGCTCTGGATGCGGATGTTTCGGGCAAATCAAATGCAGATCTTGCCGAACTTCAGTCGGTGGATGTAAATTTCAAAACAGCTGATGAAGCACAACTGTCTGTTTTTCCACTAAAAAATCTGACCGGAAAGGCAAGCGGAAATTCAATCGTAAAATACAAAGGAGATCCGAACAAAGACGCGACCGCCAAAGAAAAGGCAATTATTCAACAAAATTAAATCAACATGAGCAATGCAGCAGAAAGAGCCAAAAAATGGCTCAGCGAAGAATATGACGAGCATACCAGAAACGAAGTTCTGCGAATGGTGAACGAAGATCCCGAGTTGCTTGAAGAATCATTTTACAAAGACATGGAATTCGGAACCGGCGGAATGCGCGGCATCATGGGTGTCGGCACCAACCGGATCAATAAATATACTTTGGGTGCAGCCACTCAGGGACTTGCAAATTATCTGAAACAGCAGTTTCCGGACAAATCAAAATCGGTTGCGATCGCTTATGACGTCAGAAACAATTCAGACAAATTTGCAAAAATCGTTGCGGATATACTTACCGGCAACGGAATCCGGGTTTTTCTTTTTGAAGGTTTCAGACCCACACCCGAGCTTTCTTTTGCGGTTCGACATTGGAATTGTGATGCCGGAATCGTTTTGACCGCTTCACACAATCCGCCCGAATACAACGGTTACAAAGTATATTGGAACGACGGCGCACAGATCGTGCCTCCGCATGATACTGCGATCATTTCAGAAGTTCAGAAAGTCAGCCCGGCAGATATTCGTTTTGAAGGAAATCAGGATTTGATTCAGATCATCGGAAAGGAAACAGATGATGCATTTATCGACGCCTGTGTCAATCATATCGGATTTACTGACAAAGGAAAACAGGATTTGAAAATCGTGTTTACATCCATTCACGGGACTTCGATTGCGATTACTCCAAAAGCTTTTGAAAGAGCGGGTTTCAGTCAGGTACATATCGTTGAAGAACAGGCTGAACCGAGCGGAATGTTTCCGACCGTGAAATCTCCAAATCCGGAAGAACCGGCAGCTTTGAAAATGGCGATGGAATTGGCTGAAAAAGTCGATGCGGACATCGTAATCGGAACCGATCCGGATGCAGACCGGCTGGGAATTGCAGTCAGAGATTTGAACGGAAAAATGACGCTTTTAAATGGAAACCAGACCAATACGGTTCTGACAGATTATCTGCTTCAGCAAAGAGAAAACGACGGAATGGACGGAACCGAATTTATCGGTTCAACCATCGTGACTTCAGATATCTTTTTTGAATTGGCAGAGCATTACAATGTGGAATGCAAAACGGGTCTGACCGGTTTCAAATGGATTGCGGATATGATCAGAAAAGCGGAAGGAAAACAAACCTTTATCGGCGGCGGCGAAGAAAGTTTCGGTTTTATGGTCAGCGATTTTGTCAGAGACAAAGATTCGGTGACTTCTACTCTGCTCGCCTGTGAAATTGCAGCCAACGCAAAAGCAAACGGAAGCAGCTTTTTTGAAGAACTGATCAGAATTTACACCAAAACCTCACATTATTACGAAGGTTTGGTTTCAATCGTAAGAGAAGGAAAAGACGGAGCAGCCGAAATCAAAGAAATGATGAGTGATTTCAGACAGAATCCGCCAAAACAGCTGGACGGTTCAAAAGTGGTCAGAATCAATGATTACCAGAGTTCGATTTCAAAAGATCTGATCAGCGGCGCAGAAACCCAAATTGAAATCCCAAAATCAAATGTGCTGATTTTTTATACCGAAGACGGAACCAAAGTCTGTGCAAGACCTTCGGGTACAGAGCC
>JACFND010000049.1 GCA_019455045.1 Flavobacteriia bacterium | reverse complement strand
ACATTGAGACGATAGACTTTTAGACGTTAGACTTTTAGACGTTAGACTTTTTTTGTTATTATCTTCTGCGAACTTTGCGATAAAGCTTTGCGGCTCAGCGTGAAACTCTTCCAGCTTCCATCTTCTATTCATTTCATTAGCATCCTGCATCCGACATTTCGTGAAGTTCGTTTAACGGGCATCAGTTTCCAAGATATAATTAAACCTTGATTCCAATAAATATTCTAACAATAACCAACAATGATCTAAAGAAATTCACCATATCATTTTTACTGTGAAATGTATTCTATTCAATCATCAATTTCTGAGGTTCTCATTTTAGTGGATTTCAAAAAAGATTCACGCTATTTAAAAGATAAAGAAAATAAGTATTTATGTCATCAAATAAATATTTAGTATCTTTTTATACTTTTTATTTAATTTAAAAAATATTATTGGATTTTTTAGTATATTTGTAAACTAATTTATTCAGTTATGGATTATAATCTCTTAAAAGATGTCATTGACATGGTTGAGGAATTTGAAAAAGAAGCTGATCGGACCAATAATATGGAGCTTTCTGTTGATGGTTTTAAAAAATGGATAGCAGACAGCATCAGTGAAGTTAGTGTTGAGAAAGAGCCTGATTGGGAAGGAAAAGAAAAAGGCAGGAGCCCCGAAAGTGTCATCAATACACTGATTGTCCACATGAACAGGTATGCGAAAAGTTATTCCAAATCGGCAATATGGATGTCTGGTTTCTCAACACAAGAAGATTTTATATTTCTGATAAATCTAAAGGCTTTTGGAGCAATGAGCAAGATGGATTTAATCAAAAAGAATGTGCAGGAAAAACCGGCAGGTATGCAGATTATCAATCGCTTGATTGCAAAAAAATGGGTGGCACAGCAAGATTCAGAAACGGACAAAAGAAGTAAGGTAATTTCTATTACACCCAAAGGTTTAAACGCTTTGGAATCTCAAATGGATAAAATCAGACAGGCCACCAACATTGTAACCGGAGATTTAAGCTATCCCGAAAAAATGGAATTGATACGGTTGCTCAGTAAATTAAATGATTTCCACTTCCCCATTTACGAGCAAAATTTAGAACCGGAAGAGTTGTTGAAAGAAGTTACAAAGAATTTTAAATAATGAAGCAAAAAATAGCCATTATCGGTGCAGGTTTTTCGGGTTTGTCCGCTGCTGCTTACCTGGCAAAAGCCGGAAATGAGGTGCAGGTTTTTGAAAAGCATGACCAAGCAGGCGGAAGAGCAAGACAATTTTGCACGCTGGAAGGCTATGTGTTTGATATGGGACCGAGCTGGTATTGGATGCCGGATATTATTGAAAGCTTTTTTGGGGATTTTGATTTCAAGCAAACTGATTTCTTTGAATTAATTTCTTTGAATCCACAGTTTGAGATGATTTTTTCGGATATGAAAATGGACGTGCCTGAAAGTTTGGAGGATTTGAAAATTCTTTTTGAACAAACAGAAAAAGGTGCAGCCAAACAATTGGAGAAATTTATGCAATCGGCAAAATTCAAGTACGAAGTCGGTATGCAGGAATTTGTGAACAAACCTTGTCACAATTGGGCAGAGTTCATTGCTCCAAAGATTGCAAAAAGCGCATTAAAATTAGACTTATTGACCAATTTTAGAAGCTATGTGTCCCGCTATTTTAAAAATGAGAAACTGAGAACATTAATGGAATTTCCGGTGATTTTTCTTGGCGCTTCTCCCAAAAACATTCCGGCATTGTACAGCTTGATGAATTATGGCGGTTATGCTTTGGGTACACATTATCCTTTGGGTGGCTTTCATCAGTTGGTTCTGGCAATGAAAAGTGTAGCCGAAAAACAAGGAGCTCATTTTCATTTCAATAAAGCGGTTGAAAGCATCAATACAAAAAATGATAAGGTAAAATCTTTGACTATTGATGGAGAAGATTATGAGTTTGATGCCGTAGTTGCTTCTTCAGATTATCACCATACTGAAACATTGTTAGCCAGCGAATACAGAAATTATGATGAGGATTATTGGGATAAGAGAACGTTTGCACCATCCAGTTTGATTTTCTATTTGGGAATTGAAGAGAAAATTCCCAATCTAAAACACCATACACTTTTCTTTGAAAATGATTTGGATGAGCATATTGATTGTATTTATGGCGATAAAAAATGGCCTGAAAAACCTTTGTTTTATGCCTGTTGTCCATCAAAAACAGATACTAAGGTTGCTCCCGAAGGAAAAGAGAATTTGTTTTTATTGATGCCTCTGGCTATCGGAATCAATGATGAAGAGTCAATAAGGGAAAAGTATCTGCAAGAAATGCTTTCAAGAATTGAAAAGCACAGCGGCATCAGTGATTTGAAGTCCAAAATTGAATACCAAAGAAGTTATTGCGTCAGCGACTTTGTGGCGGATTACAATGCTTATGGCGGAAATGCTTACGGACTGGCAAATACACTTGGTCAAACTGCGGTTTTAAAACCGAAAATCAGAAATAAAAAACTAAAAAACTTATTCTACACCGGTCAATTGACGGTTCCCGGACCGGGCGTGCCGCCATCTATCATCTCCGGAAAAATTGTAGCCAACGAAATTATTAAAAATAAAAACTGAGTATTATGAAACACTTATTTGACGAACTTTCTTACTCGGTAAGCAAGATAACTACCCAAAAATACAGCACCAGCTTTTCACTGGGAATTTTGGCTCTAAAACCTTCTATTCGCTCTGCCATTTATACGATTTACGGATATGTGCGATTGGCTGATGAAATTGTGGACAGCTTTCACGACTATGATAAAGCCAAACTGCTGAACCGGTTGAAAATTGAAACTGAAAATGCTTTAAATGAAGGTATTTCTCTGAATCCGATTTTACAATCTTTTCAGGAAACAGTCAATAAATACGCAATCGATAAAAATTTGATTGACCAATTTTTGCACAGTATGGAAATGGATTTGCAACAAGTGGATTACAATTCTGAATTGTACAAAGAATATATTTTCGGCTCGGCCGAAGTAGTCGGTTTGATGTGTTTACAGGTTTTTACCGATGGAAATAAAGAAAAATATGAGGAACTGAAACCTTATGCAATGAAGTTGGGTTCTGCCTTTCAGAAAATTAATTTTTTGAGAGATTTGAAAGATGATTACCAAATTTTGGGGCGCAGTTATTTTCCGAATATTGATATGAATGTATTTGACAATGCGGTAAAATCAGAGATTGAAACCGAAATTGAAGAAGAATTTAAGGAAGCTCTAATCGGTATTAAGAAACTCCCAAGCTCTTCAATTTTCGGGGTGTATCTGGCGTATAAATATTATTGGTCTTTGTTCCAAAAGATAAAAAGAAAATCATCGAAAGAGATACTGAATAGTAGAGTGCGGATTCCCAATTCTGAAAAAGCTTATGTAGCGTTTACCAGCTATGTAAGGTATAAAACGGCTTTTCTATGATAAAAATATTCCCTTTGCTGCTGTCGGTTTTTTGTCTTTTTACAACGTCTGAAATGCGTTCAGATGTATTAGACGAGGTGCGAAAAAATTACAGCAAAATGGCTTCAAACAAGGACTTGTGTAAAACTGCGATGGCGAATTTGAAAGGAACAAAAGACAATTCGGCCACCCATTTGGCTTATTTGGGAGGTTTGCAAACCATTTGGGCAAATCACACATTGAATCCGTTGAGCAAGCTCAGTACATTTAAAAAAGGAAAGAAAAATATAGAAGCTGCCATTAAAAAAGAGCCCAACAATGCAGAATTGAGATTTATCCGACTTTCTGTTCAGAAAAATGCTCCGAAGTTTTTAGGTTATCAGTCCAATATCAAAGAAGATGTTGAATTTATTAAAAACAATCGCAGTCAAATAAAATCAAATTTACTGAATCAATACATAGAGCCACTGCTAAAAGAATAGAAAATGAGATACCAATTATACAGAGAACAGCAATTGTATTGTGATTTAGAAACTGCCTGGACATTTTTTTCAACACCCGGGAATTTGTCCAAAATCACACCAAAAAATATGGGTTTTACCGTCTTGTCCAAGGTGTCAGAACAGCCTATTTTTGAAGGAATGTTGATTGATTACACGGTTTCGCCATTTTTGGGTATTCCTTTGAAATGGCAGACAAAAATCACTCAGGTGGATACACTGAAAAGCTTCACCGATTTTCAGCAAAAAGGACCTTATAAATATTGGAATCACTTTCACGAATTTATTCCCAATGCAGATGGTGTTTTAATGAAAGACACGGTAGATTATGACTTACCTTTGGGTTTTTTGGGCAATATCGCTCACATTTTATTGGTAAAAAAGAAGCTCGAAGCGATTTTTGATTTTCGCTTCCGGGTTTTGGAACAAAAATTTAAAAAAGAAAATACAATATGAATATCTTAATAACTTTAGGCGTTTTTGTATTGATGGAAGGAGCAACCTGGATCATTCACAAATATGTGATGCACGGTTTTCTTTGGGTTTTGCACAAAGACCATCACGACCACAGCAATGAGGGCTTTTTTGAAAAAAATGATTATTTCTTTGTGATTTTTGCTTTGCCGACGATTGCCCTGATGTACTTTGGTTCGCTCAAAGATTTCAATCATTTATTCTTCATCGGATTGGGCATTATGCTCTATGGAATGGCCTATTTCTTGGTTCACGATGTCTTTATCCATCAACGACTTAAATATTTCAAATACACCAAAAACCCTTATTTTCTGGCACTTCGAAGAGCACATAAACAACACCACAAACACCTTGGAAAAGAAGATGGCGAATGTTTCGGATTTTTGTATGTGCCTGTCAAATATTTCAGAATGTATTTTAAAACCGCAAAAAAATGATGCCCTTTACTTATGCCTTCATCTTGTTTTTTACGGTCATCATTTGTTTCATTGCATCTTTTGACAAAAGGTTACGATTTGATCGTCATTTTGGGGCATTTATCAAAGCTGCTGTTTTGGTTGCCATTCCTTTTATTGCTTGGGATATTTGGTTTACGGCAAAAGACGTTTGGTGGTTCAATACCGATTACACCCTCGGAATAGTCATTGCAGGATTGCCTTTGGAAGAATGGCTGTTTTTTATTTTCATTCCTTTTTCCTGTGTGTTTACTTATTTTGCTTTTGACAAATTTTTCAAATTGGAATGGCTTTCGGGCTTTAATAATTTGATTGTTTTTGTAGCAATAATTGTATGTTCGGTTGTTGCTTTGCTGCACTACGACAAAATCTATACTTTGGTAACCGCCATTGCTACAGTTACCAGCTTGATTTATCTGCATTTTATAGCCCGTGCCGATTGGATTGGCAAAGCATCTTTGGTATTTACTGTTTTGATGTTGGGTTTCTTTCCGGTCAATGGTGTACTCACAGGAACAGGTTTAGAATCGCCTATTGTGAATTACAATCCCGGTGATTTTTTGGGAATTAGAATGCTCACAATACCGATAGAAGATGCCGTTTATGGCTATACGCAGTTTCTTTTGGTGTTGTATTTTTTCAAACGATTTAAACATAGTTATGATGAAAGAAAAAAATAAAATTTTAGCTATTGGCTTGGCTGTTGGTTTGCTTATTCTGTTCAATTCTTGTGCTTCCATTCCCAAAAATGCAAAGGGTATTGAGGATTTTGATGTGAACAAATATTCAGGTACCTGGTATGAAATTGCCCGATTTGATTTCAAATTTGAACGAAATATGGACAATGTTTCTGCACAATACAGTCTAAATGATAAAGGCAATGTCATCGTTTTGAACAGCGGATTTAACACCAAAAAAGGCGAATGGAAAAAAGCAGACGGATTGGCAAAATTCAGAGGAAGTAAGGATGTAGCCGAATTAAAAGTGAGTTTTTTCGGTCCTTTTTATTCGGGTTATAATGTGGTGGCATTGGATGAAAACTATCAATACGCTTTGATTGCCGGAAAAAACCTGGATTATTTGTGGATATTGTCCAGAACAAAAGAATTGCCCGAAGATATAAAAGACAATTACCTAAAATTAGCGGAAGAAATCGGTTATGATATTTCCCGATTGATTTGGGTGAAACACGATAGAAATGACAATCCGTTTTTAATTGAAAACTAAAATTTCCATTTTTTGGTTCAGGCGTGATTTGCGGTTGGAAGACAATGCCGGCTTGTATCAGGCGTTGATTTCAGGTTATCCTGTTTTCACGATTTTTATTTTTGATACAAATATTTTGAATCAATTGGAAGATAAAAAAGACAGACGGGTAGATTATATTCATCAGTCACTTTTGAAGATCAATCTGGAATTGAAAGGATATCATACGAAACTATCCGCTTTTTATGGAAATCCATTGGATATTTTCAAAACATTATCTGAAAAATATGACGTTCAAACCGTTTATTGCAATCGGGATTATGAACCTCAAGCGATTAAAAGAGATACCGAGATTTATAATTTTTTCAAAACCCAAAATATTCCCTTCAAAGCATTCAAAGACCAGGTGATTTTTGATAAAAATGATGTACTGAAAAAAGATGAAACACCTTATACGGCTTATACTCCTTATTCCAAAAAATGGAAAGAACAATTAAAAGAAGATTACTATAAATCTTATCAAACGGATTTTGCAAATTTTTTAAAACAAGAATTCAAAGAAATTCATTCCTTGGAAGAAATCGGTTTTGAAAAAACAGATATGAATTTTCAAAGTCCAAAATTAGATACCAAAATCATTGACGAATACGATAAATACAGGGATTATCCGGCACTGCAACGAACAACCCAATTGGGAATTGCCTTACGATTTGGAACAATCAGCATTCGCAAATGTGTGGCTTTTGCTTTGGCACACAATCAAACCTGGCTCAATGAACTGATTTGGCGAGAATTTTTTATGCAAATTCTTTATCATTTCCCAAAAGTGGTTCATCAGTCTTTCAAAGCTAAATATGACAATATTCAATGGCGAAACAATGAACAGGAATTTGAATTGTGGTGTGAAGGAAAAACCGGTTATCCGATCGTCGATGCCGGAATGCGGCAACTGAACGAAACCGGATATATGCACAATCGTGTTCGAATGATAGTTGCGAGCTTTTTGTGTAAACATTTATTGATTGACTGGCGTTGGGGAGAAGCTTATTTTGCCCAAAAATTGAATGATTATGATTTGTCCGCCAACAACGGAAACTGGCAATGGGCAGCTGGCAGCGGATGTGATGCTGCACCCTATTTTAGGGTGTTTAATCCTGCTTTACAAACTGAAAAATTTGACAGAAATTTAGAATATATAAAAAAACGGCTGCCTGAATACGATACAGATAACTACCCTAAGCCTGTGGTAGAACATGGTTTTGCAAGAAAAAGAGCCATTGAAATTTATGGAAATGCTGTGAGAGAAAACAAATAAAAAGATTTTGACAAAACATGAATAATTAATAAGACCATCTGAGTAATCCGGGAAATTAATATTCATGTCTGATCGCAGGCTTCTGCATAAAATTGAGCTTTGTACAATGTATAATAATTCCTTAAATTCGCAGCCAAATTCAACGATATGTCAGAAGATATTTTCAAGCAGATTATTTCGCACGCAAAAGAATACGGTTACATCTTTCAGTCAAGTGAGATATATGACGGACTGTCAGCTGTTTATGATTACGGCCAAAACGGTGTCGAACTCAAAAACAACATCAAACAGTATTGGTGGAAGGCGATGGTCCAGCTCAATGAAAATATCGTCGGCATCGATTCTGCCATCTTTATGCATCCGACCACCTGGAAAGCCTCCGGCCATGTTGATGCATTCAATGATCCGCTGATCGACAACAAAGATTCAAAAAAGCGATATCGCGCTGATGTGCTGATCGAAGATTATTGCGGAAAACTTGAAGCTAAAATCGATAAGGAAGTTGAAAAAGCAGCCAAAAGATTTGGCGATGCATTTGACAAAGCACAGTTTGTCAGCACCAATCAGCGCGTGGTTGAATATCAGCAGAAAATCGACGAGACGCTGAAAAGAATGGGCAAATCGCTTGAAAAAAATGATCTTGCAGATGTCAAAGCTCTGATTGAAGAACTTGAAATCACAGATCCGCTGACCGGTTCAAAAAACTGGACTGAAGTTCGTCAGTTCAATCTGATGTTCGGCACCAAACTCGGCGCAACCACGGATACTTCGATGGATTTGTATCTGAGACCCGAGACCGCTCAGGGGATTTTTCTGAATTATCTGAATGTACAGAAAACCGGCCGAATGAAGATTCCTTTTGGGATTGCTCAGATCGGAAAAGCTTTCAGAAATGAGATCGTAGCACGTCAGTTCATCTTCAGAATGAGAGAATTCGAACAGATGGAAATGCAGTTTTTTGTTCCGCCGGGAACCGAACTCGACTGGTTTGCAAAATGGAAAGAAATCCGTCTGAACTGGCACAAAGCACTGGGATTGGGCGATGAAAATTACAGATACCACGATCACGAAAAGCTGGCGCATTACGCAAATGCGGCAACCGATATAGAATTCAAATTCCCGTTTGGATTCAAAGAATTGGAAGGAATTCATTCAAGAACCGATTTTGACCTGAGTCAGCATCAGAATTTTTCGGGTAAAAAAATACAGTATTTTGACAATGAAAAGAATGAAAGTTATGTTCCTTTTGTGGTTGAAACCTCTGTCGGCCTTGACCGTCTGGTGCTTGCCATATTTTCAAACAGTCTGAAAAACGAAACTTTGGAAGACGGAAGCGAAAGAACGGTTCTGGCACTTCCTCCGGCTCTGGCACCGATCAAGGCAGCCATTCTTCCGCTGGTCAAAAAAGACGGGCTGCCCGAAATGGCCGAAAAAATTCTGAACCAGCTGAAATTTGATTTCAATGTGATGTATGAAGAAAAAGATTCGATCGGAAAGCGTTACAGAAGAATGGACGCCATCGGAACTCCTTTCTGTATCACGGTTGACCACGATTCGCTCAACGACGGTGCGGTAACGCTTCGTTACAGAGATTCGATGAAACAGGAAAGAATTCCGGTCGAAAAGCTGAATGAAATCATCGACAGAGAAGTCAATATGAAATATCTGCTCGCGAAAATTTAATTTTGACTGACGGTTTGAATTGATTAAATTTGAGTTGACTTAAAATCAATTCAATATGAAAACGATTCTCAATTTCGCAATCACAGCGCTGATTATTCTGTTATTGGCCAGACTGTTTCCCGAAAAAATTCATGTGGACAATTTTTGGTGGGCACTCGGACTTGCAGTCGTACTGACCGCATTGGACATGGTGGTCAGACCGATACTCGTATTCCTGACGCTGCCGGCAACACTGATCACTTTTGGTCTGTTTCTGTGGGTCATCAACGCAGTCATCATACTGCTGGCCGATTATCTGCTACAGGGCCATTTTACGGTAGCCAACTTTTGGTGGGCACTGCTTTTCAGCATATTGCTCGCAGTCGGGCAGTCATTCCTGCTGATTAAAAAAGAAGCAAACGTACAATAAGGATAAAAAAAAGCCGGTTTAGAATTTAAACCGATATATAAGGGAATAACAAAAATACTTTTATAGATTTTTATCGGAAAATTGGTTTACCCCTCCCGATAGCTATCGGGACTAAAAGGAGCCCAATTTTCCTCAATTTCTTCCTTAAGGATTGAGGCGAAAAATTGAGGAAAATTTACAATAAGAATAAAAAAGCCGGTTTAGAATTTAAACCGGCTTTATCATTAATATTCGATTTTTTTCTGATAAGTTTCTGTCTCTTTGATTCGTTTTTCAACCGGATAATGTCCAGTGAAACAGCCGAAGCAATAATTTTTTGAACCCAGAATTTCAATCAGGCTGTCAACCGAAAGAAAGTCAAGACTGTCAACACCCAGATATTCGGTCAGTTCTTTTTTGGTCATATTGGCTGCGATCAGATCCTTTTTGTCAGGCATATCAATTCCGAGGTGACAGGGCGAAACCACAGGCGGAGATGCGCTTCTGAAATGAATTTCTTTGGCACCCGCTTCTTTCAGTATTCGAATCAGAATCTTGCTGGTCGTACCTCTGACGATTGAATCATCGAGAATCACAACCCTTCTTCCTTTGATTTTTGCACGAATCGGATTGAGTTTCAGATTCACAATTCTTTCTCTCAGTTTTTGAGACGGAACGATAAACGAACGGCTCATGTATCTGTTTTTGACCAAAATCGGTTCAAACGGAATACCGGAAGCTTCGGAATAACCGATCGCAGAAGGCACACCCGAATCGGGCACACCGATTACCACATCCGCATCAACCGGCGACTGTTCATAGAGTTTCTTACCGCTCTTTACCCTCAAATCATAAATCTCGGTTCCCTGAAGATTTGAGTCGGGGCGCGCAAAATAAACATATTCAAAAGAACAGATTCTGCTTTTTGTCGGCTGACCGAGCGAATAAGAATGCAGTCCGTCTTTGTCCGCCACCACGATTTCTCCGGGCTCAACATCTCTCAAAAATTCAGCGCCCACAGCATCCAAAGCACAGGTTTCAGAACTGAAAACAAAAGTTTTTTCATCCAGCTTGCCGATACACAAAGGTCTGATTCCGTTCGGATCTCTGAATGCCGCCAGCGAATTGTCGGTCAGCAGAAGAATCGAATAGGCACCTCTAATCGGTTTCATTCCCTTTCTGATGGCGACTTCAACCGGATCTTTTGCATGTTTCTGAATCGAACGCAAAATCACTTCTGTATCTGAAGTTGCCAAAAACGGAAGGCCTTCCTCGGTCAGTTTTTCCTTCAGCGCTTCGGTTTCAATCACTTGACCGTTGTGAACAATCGAAAAATGAGGTTTTCCAAAATAATTGACTGCATACAGCGGCTGAATATTTTTCTTGCTCATTCCGCCGGCAGTGGTATATCGGGTATGTCCGATCACCGCATTTCCCTGAAAATCTTCAACCGGTTCGATCTGTTTGAAAACGTCGAGCACCAGACCTTCTGATTTGAAAGTCCTGATCACTCCGTCTTTTAAAACCGAAATCCCGGCTGCCTCCTGTCCGCGATGCTGCAATGCAAACATACCGAACTGAGCCAGCGAAAAAGTACCGATGTTGTCGGGCGAATAAACGCCAAACACACCGCACTCCTCCTCAAGCCGATCTTCCTCCATCAGCTTTTTCAGCCAATTCCGCTGATAAAAATGTTTTGAATATTCTGAATTGTTTTGTGTTGATTTCATTTTTTTGTTCTGAATAAATTAATTGGTCAAAACCGAAGTTAATCTGTCATACACTTCATGATAAGCCTCCGAGACCTCTCCCAGATCTCTTCTGAAGCGGTCTTTGTCAAGTTTTTTCAAAGTGTCTTTGTCCCACAGTCTGCAGGTATCGGGACTGACCTCATCTGCCAGAATGATGTTTCCGTCAGCATCTTTTCCGAATTCAATTTTAAAATCGGCAAGTATCAGATTTGCTTTCAAAAACAATTCGGTCAGCGCCTGATTGATTTTTCCGCTCAGCTGATACATATATTTCAATTCGTCATAAGTCGCAATTCCAAGCACCACCGCATGATGATCATTGATCAGCGGATCGCTCAGTTCATCTTTTTTGTAACAGATTTCAAAGATGGTCACCGGCGATTTCGTTCCCTCTTCCAGTCCGAGGCGCTGTGCCATACTTCCTGCAATATAGTTTCTGACAATCATTTCGACCGGAACGATATTTACTTTTTTGACCAGCTGTTCGCGTTCGTCCAAAGTTTTTATATAATGAGTCGGAATGCCCGAAGCAGCCAGATACTTGAAAATCAGGGTTGAAATCCTGTTGTTCATTTCTCCTTTATCGACTACCGTACCCCGCTTTTGGGCGTTGAAAGCAGTCGCATCGTCCTTATAATGAACGATTACTCTGTTTGGGTCTTCTGTTGAATAAACCTGTTTGGATTTCCCTTCGTACAGAAAATCCTTTTTTGTTGCTTTCATCCTTTGAATTTAATAATTAAAAATTTAATTTTTTTTCGGTCTTTATTTGAAATATTCGACTCCGTTTTTAAAGATGTTCATCACTTCGATTCCCGGAATGTTTTTGAACAATCCTTCTTCAAATCTTTCGGGATGACACATTCTTCCGTAAATTTTTCCGCAATCGCTGACGATTCCTTCGATTCCCATCACAGATCCGTTTGGATTAAACGGCATTTCGTGTGCCACATTTCCATCCAAATCAACATACTGGGTTGCAATCTGATTTTGTTCGATCAGCTTTTTGAGATTGGCTTCATCTGCCATAAATCTTCCTTCGCCATGCGAAACCGGTATCCAGTATTCTTTTCCTGCCATTCCTTTCAGCCAGGGCGAATGAGAATCGTTTACTCTGACTTTGACCAATGCAGCATTGTGACGACCGATTTCGTTAAAAGTCAGTGTCGGTGTGTCTTCTTCAAGCACTCTGATTTTGCTGTACGGCAGCAGTCCCGATTTGATCAGTCCCTGAAAACCGTTGCAGACACCCAGGATCAGACCGTTTCTGTCCATCAGCCGATAGATGCTGTCTTTGATTTTTTCGTTTCTCAGCACTGAAGCGATAAATTTGCCTGAACCGTCGGGTTCATCAGCAGCAGAAAATCCGCCCGGAATAAACAGGATCTGAGAATTGTCGATTGCTTTTGAATAAGCTTCAACCGATTCTTCCACATCCTTTTCGCTCAGATTTTTAAAAACCAGAATCTCTGTTTCGGCACCTTCTTTTCGAAATGCTTTTGCACTGTCATATTCGCTGTTGGTTCCCGGAAAAGCGACGATAAATACTTTTGGTTTGATGCCGCTGTTCAGATACGGGCTTTGATTGATTTTTTTATTTGATTCAATTTTCAGATCAAAAACCGGTGTTTCTGATTTCATTGTTTTCTCAGGAAATAATCTTGAGAAAGTGCTTTTCCATGCCACTTTTGCAGCCGAAACCAAAATCTCGGTTCCGTTGAAATCCAGATTTTGAGATGAATTGGTTTTTCCGATCTGATGGAAATTTTCTTTCACTTCAGCAGGAATATCCAAAGCATCCTTGTGTTCGATCATAATGGCTGACGGATAATATCTAAGCAGATCCAAATCGGTTTTCAGTTCCACTCCGATCTGATTTCCAAATGCCATCAGCGCGGCAGTTTCTGCAATTCCGCCAAATTTAACGGCAGCAGCAGAAAGTATTTTGTCATTATTATTTGAAACGGTTTCAAAAATTGTTTTCAGATTTTCAATCTCCAACAGCATATCATTGGTCTGATTTGGAACAAAAACCGAAATCAGCGAATCTGTTTTTTGAAAAGTTGCAGTATTGATTTTTTCTGATTTGTTCGGACAAACCGCAAATGAAATCAGTGTCGGCGGCACATCAATGTCCTGATAACTTCCGCTCATGCTGTCCTTTCCGCCAATGGCAGGAATTTCGAGCTGACGCTGTGCTTCAACCGATCCGAGCAGCGCAGCCAAAGGTTTTCCCCAACGGCCCGCTTCTTCTCTGAGTCTTTCAAAATATTCCTGAAAAGTCAGTCTGATTTCAGAATAATCACCGCCCGCAGCCACGATTTTTGACACACTGTCCATCACCGCATAATAGGCACCGTGATAAGGCGACCATCTGCTGATCAGCGGATTGTAGCCAAAAGCTGCCATGCTCACCGCATTTGTAAAACCGTCGGTCGGAAATTTTTGAACGCTCACCTCTTCGGGGCTGTCCTGAAATTTTCCACCAAATGCATTCAATATGGTGCTTCTGCCGACATTGTTGTCAAACATTTCAATCAGTCCTTTTTGGGAGGCATGATTCAGTGCAGCCAGCTGTTTGATGAAATTTTCTTTTGTGAAATTTTTGAATTCGATAAACGGATTGAAATCGTCACCGTCTTCAACCACCGCTTTTGACTGTTTTCTGACTCCGTTGGTATCCAGGAATTTACGGTCGAGTTCCACAATTTTATTTCCCTTCCACCAGATTTGCATCACCTCTTCTTTAGTCACATCGGCTACGATGGTTGCTTCCAGATTTTCGATCTGCGCATATTCGATGAACTTTTGCGCATCTTTTGATTCAACCACCACCGCCATTCTTTCCTGAGATTCGGAAAGCGCGATTTCGGTTCCGTTGAGACCTGTATATTTTAAAGGAACGGTGTCCAGATTGATGTTTACGCCTCTTGCAATCTCGCCGATGGCAACCGAAACACCGCCGGCACCAAAGTCATTACACCTTTTGATCAGCGCAAGCACTTCTTTTTTTCTGAACAGCCGCTGGATTTTTCTCTCGACAATTGCATTACCTTTTTGAACTTCAGAACTCAGTTCGTCCAGATCTTTTCCGTCATGCGTTTTTGAAGAACCGGTTGCGCCGCCCACTCCGTCACGACCGGTACGGCCGCCGAGCAGTATCACTTTGTCACCGGCAAGAGGTTCTTCTCTTCTCACCCAGTCTTTTTTCACAGCGCCAGCCACAAAACCGACTTCCATTCTTTTTGCCTTATAACCCGGATCGTAAATTTCACGCACATGAGTTGTGGCAAGACCGATCTGATTTCCGTAAGAACTGTAGCCCAAAGCAGCCTCTTTTGTAATTTTTCGCTGCGGAAGTTTTCCGGGCAGTGTATCCTCAATTTTTTCAAGCGGATCGGCAGAACCGGTCACACGCATTGCCTGAAAGACATAAGCACGACCCGACAAAGGATCTCGGATTGCGCCGCCCACACAGGTGGAAGCGCCTCCAAAAGGTTCAACTTCGGTCGGATGGTTATGGGTTTCATTTTTAAACTGAAGCAGCCATTCCTCTTCCACTCCGTCCACCAGTATCGGAACGACAATTGAGCAGGCATTGACTTCTTCGGAAACATCTATGTTTTTAATTTTTCCGGTGCGGCTCAGATATTTGCCCATAATGGTCGCCATATCCATCAGCCGGATCGGTTTGGTGATGCCAAGTTCTTTGCGAATGTTCAGATAATAATCAAAGGTGTTTTGAAGCGTTTCTCTGAAACGGTTTTCAAATTTTATATCTGTAATTTCGGTTTCAAAAGTGGTGTGACGGCAGTGGTCTGACCAATAAGTGTCGAGCACCTTGAGTTCGGTTTCGGTCGGATTTCGATTGATTGATTTGAAATGCTGTCTGATAAATTCCAGATCGTCCAATTCCATTGAAAAACCAAATTCTGAATTCAGTTTTGAAAGCTGATCGCTGTTGAAATCAATAAATCCATCGATGACAGGAACCGGTTTTATGGTGGTTGCTTCATTTCGGACCAGTCGGTTCAAATCTTTTTCGACCGCTTCAAGCGGATTGATCAGATAATTTTTGATTTTCCCAAGATCGTCATCAGAAATCCTGTCAAAGACATACAGAAATCCGGTTTTCACACGGGTATCTCTGACACCGAGCAAAAGCAGACACTGTTCGGCCGAATCTGCGCGCTGGTCGTGCTGACCGGGCAGTGGTTCGGATGCGAAATATACTGCATTTCGGTTTTTGCTGATCATCGGAATTTCATCGATCGAATGAAAAGCAAGATCGGTTACCGGATCGACAAAAATCTCGTTGATCGTCCTTTCGAGCTGATCTTCAGCGATATTGAACAATTCATAAATTACAAAAACCTTGCAGTCTGTTCCGACGGCAAGGTTTTGCAGTTCTTTGGTGACTCTTCTGCTGTGAATGTCAAACTGATCTTTTTTTTGAATAAAAATTCGTTTATTCATATATATTTTAAAAAACTTTTTTCAGCACAAATGAAGGGTATGAAAAACGAACATACACTCCATTTGTAGTTACAGGTTTACGGCCTGTGGTAGAAACACCCAACCTTATCTTGGGCCTATACAAATGAGTGTAAAATCACACAAAACTTTACGGTGCAAAGGTAAGTTTTATTTTTGATTTTTTAAAAGTTAAGGGGAAGGCTTTTTGGTAAATGATAATTGAAATGATTTAAATATTTTGATATCTTTGGTTTATACTCTTTACTCATGAAAAAGGTAATATTTATATTTATTATTCTTTCATTTTTTGATTGTACAAATAATGAAAGTAAAATAGCCAATCACGAAAATCAGCAAGCTAAAAAGGAAAATCCGTACAAAGACCAATTAAAAATAATAATTACTAGAACGGGATATTTTCCGTCCAATGTATGGAAACCATGCATAGAGTTAAGTATTCAAAATATTACAAATACAACAATTAACGATTATGTTGATTTAAAAGTGACATTTAGAGATCTAGATTCTGGAGAAATTCTAGGAGAACCTGCAACAAAAATAATTTCAGGGTATCAGCCTTTGGAAGCTGGAGCCACAAGATCCAATTCCGTTTTTATGCCCTTTTTGGGAATTGAAGGCGCTACTAATAAAATGGCAGACAAAAACGTCAAGGCAGAGATTTATATCGAGGATGGTTTTGTTGAAGAAATTAGAATCGAGAATAAAAGTTTCAGATAAAATAAAATTTACCATGACAGAAGAATTAAGGCGACAAACACTTATAACATTCTTTTTTGGAAATAGCTCAAACTATAAGCTGTTAGGAGTAAATAGAGCATATCGTGATTTTAATCGTACTTTATATTTAGAAAATGAAAAATCAAGCGATCGTGTTCAGATTAAGACAAAAACTGCTGAATTTATTGTAGAGAAATTATCATATATACTCGATCATAAATTTTCAAATCAAGATGAATTTGATAAGTTTCATAAAACTGTTTGTGAAGAAATAAAAGAATTTTGGGAAAAATTACATTTTGGACAAATTCAAAAATGGGTAAATATGACATTAAAATATTGGTTAATAATTGGAAATATTCATATCCCTAACATAGGAACAAATTCAAAATGGTTTCACATACCTATTGATAACTTGGTTTTACAAACGATAATTAAAGAAAGAACGCAAAAAACAGCATGGAGTAGGATGGATTATAAAACATATTTTAGTTTTCAATTAAGATTCCGAGAACTTTATCCTAATGAAATCCCAATAATTAAAGAAACAGAAATTTTTAATAATCTATTAAAAAAGTAAAAAAAAATTGGTTGAAAGAGCCAGGCATGTATGATTGATACCGCTTGATTATAATTAAAAAGACGAACGGCCGTTCGTCTCTACATTGGATAAATTAAAACCTTCAGTTCACTATCTAAACCGGGCAGATTGCTCATTTTTCAAGTTCAAATTTTTTTTCTTCACAATTATAATAAAAATAATATGCATTCGTCCTCGTAACCTCTACCGTCTTCCTTTTTACCATAATAGTTTCAATTACAATATTAAGCTTATTATTTTCTACTATAATTGGATGAACTAAAAGAGCATTACCTTTTCTTAGTTTTTTAAGATTTGTGTAGTTAATCCTTACGCTGTCTATTAATTGTTTCCTATTTTGAAAATTGTTATAACTGTCTAATACTATCGGAGCATCAATTAAAATCACATTTATTTCTTTTGAATCTTTTTGGTGATTATAAACTTCTTCTTTGAGAGCCAAATATATTAAGTCGTTATTGCCAATGGCTTCTTGAGCTTTTACAGTGATTACCAATAAAAGAAAGAAATAAAAAAATATGACTTTAAGATTCCTCATAGTGTATGCTTCCTTGGTTTCGAACCGGTTGAAATTAGAATTCCTCTGCTGCCGCGCGATTGTATCGCGTGGCTTTGGTCAAAATTACAAATATCTTTCATTCGATTCTTTTCGGATAAATTTAAATCATTTCACTACTAAACGGGCAATCTTTCAAATAGAGCAAAAGTGCATCTAACTAATT
>JACFND010000048.1 GCA_019455045.1 Flavobacteriia bacterium | reverse complement strand
ATTGAATATATTAAATTGATATTCAGTTATTTAATTCAATTTAAGGAGCGACTAATTAAAAAAATTGGGTACTTGTATTGTGACAGTTGTGTTGTTAAGTCTAAACAACAGTTTATTACCATAACGGATTTTGGATTTAAAGAGGAGGATTTTAAGTGAAAAACTTTAAGGAAAGATAAGTCCGAAATACACGAAAAATGACGAATGAATCGGTCGGCTATTGAATGTAAAACCTGAGGTTAAAGGCAATTTGCCCATTTATGATTTCAAAAGTTATTTCGATTTTTCAAAATGGCGTTTATAATCAAATTTTAATAAGGGTACAAAGGCAGAAAATCATCAGTGTTTAAATTATCTAATTCTGCTTCGGTCCTATATGGTTTCTGGAATCTGGAAGGTAATAAAATTAATTGTTTGGCTTTTGATAAGTTGTTAAACTCGCATTAAAAATTGTTGGAAGCCTTTCAAAATATTTAATCGAGCATCCAGAACAGTTTTATTTTTGAGTGAGCAGGAACATTCAGAAAAGTAAATCAAACAGCAACTTCACTAAATTTTTTTTATTTTTTTTTTGAAAGCTTCGTATTTAATCGGATCGTTTTTCAGGCTTTAAAATAAGAAGCCGACACCCAAATTGAGAACTGAGGTTGAATTGGTTTTTTTAGCGTAATCGTTTGAAACCTGATCGGCCAGACCGTATGAATATCTCAGTGAAAATTCGAGCCGTCTTTTGATGCTGAAACCGAATCCTATGGTAGCTCCAAAATCAAAACTACTGAATTTGTGTCATGCTGCTTCGGTTGGAAAATTCTTTTGTTCAATGCTCTTATTTAGAAGGAATCCGATATAGGGCCCTCCGACAGCGAAGAACTCATCTTCGGAATCAGAAAAATACAGTTTTAGATTCAGAGGGACATTGATATAGGTCAAAAATATCTTTTGTTTTTCGTAAAACCCTTCATCAGTAATCGGCTGGTCAAATTCTCCCTGAGTCGACAGATTGATTTCGGGTTGGAAGTATAAGATATCATTGTTAGAAATCGGAATCAGTGTCAATACTGCCAATTGAAAGCCTCCTCTTGATTTTGACCAATGGTGAACATCGGTGATATTGGTCATGCTCCCACCGGCTCTCACACCGAAACGAATTTGGGAAAAACCGAATTCGGTAAAAAATATACTGATGATCAGTGCAAGCGCTATTTTATTTCTCATATTGGCCTCAAATTTAGTTGGTACAAATTTAAACTTAATTTTAATTTATCAAATTATTAATTACTTTTTTGGCCCAAATCACAACCATTCAGAGCCATAATTGAAAATGATTTTTGAGTCTGAATCAATCCGTACTTAATTATAAACAGAAGAATCATATTTTTATTATCCTAAAACTTTGAATCTGTTTTCAATTCATCAGAATTCTTAAAAAAAAATAACCGCACGAGCTCCAAAAAGTTTGATTTTGCATCAGTGGCGGTTTTATTTTTTTTTCCAATATACAGCGGCTGTTCAAATCAAATACCGGAATTGGGATCTTCATATTGAATGAATCTTCAAAAAAAGAATTGTTAATAATTAAAACCTGATCTAATCGACTAATTGTTATATTTGACTTTAGGAAAGTTTTGGTTGGTTATTATTTTTACTTCAAAACAGATTAGATCTCTCTGAATGATGAAAAAACTCATATTTAGTCTGTTCGCTGTCTTTTTACTGAGTAACTGTCTGTTGGGACAGACTGCTACTGCGGATTCGATTTCGATCGTCAAACTGATTGAGCGCACAGAATCTCCTGATGTCAACATGGAAGAAGCTTCAAAACTGTTTGATCGGGCGGAAAAGAAATCAAAAGAGATCAAAAGCAAATCATTGGCTGCATTTGTTTTGATGAAAAGAGGAGATTATCTGTCGTATCGAAATGAGTTTGAAAAATCAATCCCATATTACGAATCTGCCGCAAAATTATACAAAGAACTGAATATGCTTTCTGAAGAAGCCGAATGTTACAAAGAGGAAGCGGCTTCTTATCTGTTTATCAATCGGGTTACAGAATCACTACAATTGTTTTTCAAAGCAAAGGAACTTGCAGAAAAAGCAGGAAATGAAAGTTTAAAGGCAAGAATCAACAACAACATCGGTTCTGTTTATGAGACACTTGAAGATTGGGACAATGCGATTCTATATAACGAACAGGCGCTCGAATACAGAATAAAAACAAATGATCTGAAGGGGATGAGCAGCACCTACGGTAATTTGGGTAATGTTTATTATTATCAATCGCAATATGAAAAGGCAAATAAATATTATTACCTTTCATTAAAATTCGCTGAAGAAATCAATGACATTTCTAAGATCAACAGTATAGAATCCAAGATAGGCAGCTGTTTTCAGGAAATGGGAAAATTGGATTCTGCAATTTATTATCTCGACAGAACCAAAAAATTCTATTCGACACAAAAGGACACAAGATATTTCAACTGGTGTCTTGTTACGGCGGTTCTGGCCAACACCTGGCTGAAAAAAAATGATCTGGCCCGTGCCGGTCAATATTTGGACGACTGCAAAGAATGTATACGAAACATTGACAACCATGATTTCAAAAGAAGTGCCTACGGTATGCTGTCTGATTACAGTCAAAAGAAAGGAGATTACAAAGAAGCATTGAAATACAAAGGATTGCAGATGGAAATGATCGATTCACTGACAAACGAATCGACAATCATCGAAAATCAGCGGATTGCCATCCGATATGAATTCAATCAAAAAGCAAAAGAAGATTCGCTTCAGTATCAGCTGAATCTCAGCAAACAGGAAATCATATCGGCTTCCTACAAAAACAAAATGTATCTCGCCATCATAGCCGGAATCCTGGTTCTGGCAGTTGCCGGTTTTGGGATTGCACGAATGAGAGCAATACAGCGGCTGAAACGGCACAGAGAAATTGAAGGCATGCGACAAAATCTGGCCGGTGACCTTCATGACGATGTCGGATCCACACTCTCGAGCATACAGATCATCAGCAGTCTGATGGGCGAAAAGGCTGATGACCCCAAGGTGAAAGAAGCGGCACAAAATATTTCGGGTCTTTCAAATAAAGTGGCAAACGGGATTCGTGAAATTGTCTGGGAGCTGAATCCTGCAAACGACAGTCTGGGCGCAATTGTTTCCCAACTCAGAAAACTCAGTTCAGAGACATTGACTCCATCAGAAATTTCTTTTTCATTCAACGAAAAGATTAATGAACCGAATAAAAAGATTTCGCCCGAACTCAGAAAAGAAATGGTTATGCTGTTCAAAGAAGCGATCAACAATGCCAGGAAATACAGCAATGCAGAAAAGGTGGACATCAGCATTTCTGAAAAAAAATCGGTTTTGAAAATGAAGATTTCAGACAACGGAATCGGTTTCGATCCCGAATCCGTAAAAAGAGGAAACGGTCTGAACAATATGGAAAGAAGATCAAAAAAGATGAATGCCAGTTTCAGTCTTGAATCTGCAAAAGACAGCGGAACGGTCATCCGGCTTCGGATTCCACTACCCTGATTTGGGGATGGTGATTTTGATTTGATTTTTAAATATTTGCATGACAAACTTATTTCTTAACTTAAAACCATGACTACCAGAGTACTACTTTATGAGGACAATCCGGAATTGAGAATGAGCCTTTCTGCTTTGATCAGATTTTCTGAAAACCTCGAACTTTTGGCTGCATTTGAAAATTGCAGCGGAGTTGCCGAGCACATTGAAGAATTTCAGCCCGACATCGTATTGGCAGATATTGATATGCCGGAAGTAAACGGAATTGAAGGATTAAAAATCATCAGAAAAATCCGACCCGAACTGCCGGTAGTGATGCTGACCGTTTTTGACGACAACGATCATGTGCTTGATGCGATCATGAACGGTGCAACCGGCTATATCCTCAAACAGCATCTGACCACCCGTCTGGGAAGTGCAATCGAAGAAGCATTGGAAGGAGGTGCTCCCATGTCGCCGCTGGTAGCGAGAATGGTGCTGAATCATCTGAACGCCAGAAATCACAAAGCAGACCAGTACGGTCTGACACAGCGCGAAAAAGAAATCCTCAAATCACTGACTGACGGAAACAGCTACAAGATGATTGCCAATCGGCTCGGGATCACACACGGAACCGTCAGCACACACATCAAAAGCATCTACGAAAAACTTGGTGTTCATTCTCAGGCTGAGGCGGTTGGAAAAACACTCAGAGAAGGAATTGTTTGAGTTTTTGAGTTTCAAGTCGTCTGCGTGAACCGGATGATAATCTGTTTCCAGTTTTGAATTTCACTGATTAATATTGATCATTTGATGATTAATTGTTGATAATCAATCGGCGCATACTCACTCACCCACTTGCCGCTTATCCAATCATTCATTCTAAAAATCCGGCTTCTCTCCAATTTTGGGGATTGTTCGCCTTTGATCCTGCCCATAAATTTGTGAAATATTTTAACCCAAAAATTTACTTACAATGAAAAACAAGAATCTTTATTTATTAGTTATGGCGATTTTCTTTGCCATCGGCATTCAATCGGCATTTGGTCAGAATCCATTTTGGAATTCAGACGTGAATGTAAAACCGGAATCCGGAAAGTATTACAAAAATGTACGCACAGCGGTCGCTTATGACGGTACTGTTTATCTGGGTCGGCTCAGTGCAGATTCGCCTGCCGGTCCTTATATTAGGTGGGAAGTCTTTAAAAGTGCAGACGGAGGTAAAACCTGGAATGATTTTTTAAGCGGAACTGTAGGTTCTTCGGATTATACTGCTTTTGATATGATTACAGCCGGTGAGAATGCATCGGATTTCAGACTGTATGTTGCACGGGCTTATGTCAATGATACTGAGACAAAACTCAGGGCAAGTAAATACACGGCTGACGGTACTTCAACCAATCTCAGTTTTGATAATTTTCTGGAGACTCCATTCAGTTCAAGCCGAGGTTTTGTTTCTCTAAGCTGGGCAACTGATTCAAGAAAGCCAAATTATGTATCTTCGCCTTATTCAATCAGTCTGGCAGCATCGGTTTCAACTCCCGGAATTGACAGAGTGATTTGTTGGACGACAAATATTCCAAGTGGCAGTTTTTTCGAAAAAGAATTGTATTCTACCTTTAATTTTGTTGGTGATGTGGATGCAACCATCGGGGTCGATGATTATAAGTCCGATTTTGGACGTTTGGGCGTTGTATTTATGATCAAATCAAACGAGGGAGATGAAAACGGTAAACTTTATACCCGTTTTGTTTATCCTGACAATGGAGATGAAACTTCTTCTCCCGGCCCATATCAGGTGGGTGATGACGATTACATCTATTCCTCACCGACCATTGCCATGTCTCAGGTAATAAGCGTTGGAAGCGGACCCGGAATTGACGATATCAGAACATTGGTTGCTTATTCAAAACAGACCGGTTCAGGAAATAAAGATGTTGTTTTCAGTTATTCGGACGATATGATTGGGAATGAGCCATCGTTTACTGCTTTAACAACCATTGACGGTGATTCGGGCGATCAGATGAATCCGCACATGATTTTTGATCCGCTGTTCAATAATTTCCTTTTGACTTATAATAAGGCGAGCGCAAAAACACTGCCTTATATGCTCAAAGGACTCAATTCCACTTTGGCAGAAACTTTTTATGTGTTTAAAAGTAATTATCGGGATGCAACTTCCAACCCTGCATCGCCTATTCAGCCACGTGTCGAAATGAACAATTCCAAGTCAAATGCCGTATTTGCCTGGAACGATGATTACCTTTCAATGTTTGACGCTGAATATTCATTGGGTGTCAGTGACACCGAATTGAGCTCACTGATGGTATATCCCAATCCGACAAAAGGATTGCTCAACATCAGTTCGGACAAAGAAATCAGCTCGGTTGAATTTATTAATATGGTCGGTCAGACTGTGAAAAAAGACACTCAAATCACAAATGGAAAAACAGACATTTCAAGTCTGACTCAGGGAACTTATGTAATGAAAATCGTTTACAAAAACGGAAGTTCTGAAAGAACCAAAATCATTAAAAAATAAATAACAATTTTCAGCAACCTTTAATTTAGGTTTTCATTTGGGCCGTTCACTTTTTGGAACGGCCCTTTTTTTGGTTCAATTTTGAATCTGACTGATGATACGTTTTTCACCTTCTCTCCCATTTTGGGGATTGCCACAGAACAATTTCAATTTTAACTTTGTCATCAATTACCTAAACCAATATTAAATGGCCTGTCCGGCTAAATTTTAAATCATTCTTCAAAACAGCCGCTTGGAAAGCCGAGCGGTTTTTTTATTGCATTTGTATATACACGGAAATCCAATCCATCTCACAGTCTCACATCTCACAGTCTCACAGTCTCACATCTCAGAGTCTCACATCTCCCATCATAAATTCATACCCTGTTTACGGGATTGTTAAAAGCTGTGGTGTCATCTACTTTTACAAAAAAATTTAAAACATGAAAATTCAAAATGCAATCATGCTTCTTCTCGGCTTTTCATTTTTCATCAGCTGTTCAGGCAGCGATGATGATTCTGCCGGCGGAGGCGGTAATCCACAAAACATCAAAATCATGAAAGCATCAGCATCTCTTTTTAACAGTTATTTTTTGGACAGCAACGGAAATGTTTATGGTTGCGGTGCAAACTCTTCTCATCAGATGAATATTTCAGCGTCTGGAAATCAGTACAAACCGACCAAAATAATCGACCATGTCAATCGGGTCGCAGCGGGTGAAGAGTTTACACTATTTTTGAAAAATGACGGCAGTCTTTGGGGTGTCGGCCGGAATGATTACGGTCAGCTGGGGACAGGAAATACAAATCAGCAGGACACAGCAGTCAAACTGGCAGAAGGCATCAAATTTATGGCTGCCGGAAAGGATTACAGTTTCATCATAAAAAATGACAACAGTCTTTGGGCGAGCGGAAAAAACACTTTTGGACAGCTTGGCAACGGAAATACCGAAAATCAAAACAGTTTTGTAAAAATCATGGATGATGTCAAAACGGTTGCAACTTCAGGTACCGGCATGATCTCAGGCGGTCACACACTGATTCTTGACAACGGCGAAAAGCTCTGGGCATGTGGAGAAAACAGCAGTTTTCAGCTGGGTGACGGAACCGACATCAACCGTCAGCTGCCGGTTCAAATTGCAGACGGTGTCAGCCAGATCAGTTGCGGTGCCCAATTTTCAATCTTTCTGAAAAACGACGGCTCGCTTTGGGGAACCGGATTTAATGGTGCCGGACAGCTTGGCGACGGTACAGTTTATACCGTTCATGTCCCGAAACAGCTGATGACTTCGGTGAAAGAAATAGGTGCCGGTCAGGGTCATACATTGGCACTCAAAACAGACGGTTCGGTTTGGGCTTCGGGTCTGAACGACAACGGACAGCTTGGTAACGGCGGAAATTCAAATCTCCTGTCATTTGAAAAAACTGCTGATGGCGTCATTGGGTTAACTGCCGGAAATTATCATTCGCTTTTGATAAAAACCGACGGAAGTGTTTTTTCGGCAGGAAGCAACGGAAGCGGTCAGTTGGGGCTTGGTCAGGGAATTTCAGGTTCTTTTGAATTTAAAAAAATCGAATTTTAATCAAAATAAGTCAACACGAATCGGAGAAATTCAACTTCATCCCCTATATTGGGTATTTTCCGGCATTCATCTGCTGATTAATTTTACTTCAAATTAAATTCTGTGAAAATCCGTGGATTTGTTTTACTGTTGCTGTTCTTTACCGGTCTGGTTTCGGGCCAGGATTTCAGTGTCGAAAATTATACGGTTGATATCAGTGTGAATCCTGATTATTCGTTTGATGTCATCGAAAAATATGATGTTGATTTCAAAATCCCAAAACACGGTCTGATCAGAAGCATCATCACCCAATACGATTTCACCGACAATGAGGGAGCAATCGAAAACAGAAAGATCAAATTTTCTGACATCGAAGTTCCGGGTAATAATTTCTCGGTCACACCAAAGATTGTCCGCGAAATGGGCGGAGATTTGGAAATCAAAATCGGAAGCGCATCCAAAACGGTCATTGGAAATCAGAATTACGAAATCAGATATAAAGTAAAAGATGCACTGATCGTCGAAGACAGTCTGGTCATGTTTTACTGGAATCTGAAACCCTCCAACTGGGATGCAGATTTCAAAAAGATCAAATTCAATGTTCGGTTGCCCGAAGGAGCGGTTATTTCGGCTGAAAATTGTTTCACTTATTCGGGAGATCATGAAAACCCAGAAGTTTCAGACGAATTTGATTTCGATTTTTCAAACAGAACTTATTCGGGCATCAGTCAGCCAAATTTCGTTTCAGCTCAGGGGCAGAGCGTTACTGTACTGATCAAACTCGACAAAAAAATATTTTCCGGCGCATCCTCTTCATTGATCGATAAATCAGAATACCAATGGATGGCCATACTGGCAGGATTTCTCGGATTATTTGGTCTGGTCTGGCTGATATTTGGCCGCGACAGAAAAACGATTTCATTTACTTCATACTATCCGCCCAAAGGAATCGATCCTGCGATGGCAGGTTATCTGATTGATGATCGTGAAGACACTTCAGATCTGATTTCGCTTCTTCCAAAATGGGGTGCTGACGGATTGATTTCGATTGAAGAAATTCCAAAAACGAATTCAGCCGGTAAAACGGATATCAGACTCAGCCGGCTTGGAACGATATCGGCCGATGCGCCGTCATACGAAAAGACGATGTTCAACGGTTTGTGGGGCGGGTTTTCAATCGATGCATTTCCTCAGATTGCAGAAGTTCTGAAAATGTTCAGTCCGAATATCGATTTGAATTCTGTAAAATCTGAATTAGAAATTTCAAACAAAACAGACACTGTGCTGATGAGCAGTCTGCAAAAGACTTTTTATTACAATATGATTTCTGCAAAATCACAGTTAAAAAAATCTGCGATGAAATTTTATGAAATCAGTGGCGAAAAGGCAAAAATACTGACTGCCGGAATCGGATTCCTGCTGACTGTACTCGGAACCGGATATTTTGTTTTTAAATATGGAATTATCGCCGGTATCTCTGCATTTGCCGTTTTCCTTTTTATCAGTCTGATGAGTTCATACATGAGAAAAAAGAACCGTCAGGGTGACCGGGTCCTCTCGGAACTCAAAGGTTTCAGACAGTTTATCAAATTGGCTGAAGTTGAGAGAATCAAAACCCTGTTAAAAGATGATCCAAAATATTTTGAAAAAACGATGAGCTATGCACTTGCATTCGGGCTGTTGGACAAGTGGGCTTCAAAATTTGACGGTTTGGATGTTCCTCAGCCGCAGTGGTACAGCGGAAATTCTTCAACCAAAATGAGCAACGGATTTTCGGGAACAAACTTCGTTCATTCATTCAAAGGCGCAATGGCGGCGGCATCATACGCAATGGTCAGTTCGCCGTCAGGTTCAGGTTCAGGTTCGCGATCATCGTCCGGTTTTCGGTCGTCGGGAAGCAGCCATTCATCGGGAGGCGGTCATTCAGGCGGCGGTTTTGGAGGCGGCGGAGGAAAAAGCTGGTAACCATTGAGAAAATTAATTTAAAAAAAATAACTATATGAAATTCAACAACATCCCAAAAATTGCAATCGTCTTTGTACTGCTGATGATCGCAATTCCGTTTTTTGTCGGAACCATGGTTAATAATTATATTTCAGAAATGACCGGCGGACCGCAGGGAATGCAGGATATATTTGAAAATCTGCCCGAAGGTTCAAATTTCGCACCGGCCAAAAAGCTGGGAACACTGTTTTGGGTGACCGAACATTTGTATCTTTTGGTGCCGGCAATCTTTGTTTTTGCCTTTTTGATCGTATTGTTTTTAAAATTAAAAGGAGACTGGAAAGCTTTGAAAAACAATGGGGCTGATCCGGTTCAGAATCCCAATGTTCGAACCCATGTGAAAACGGTTGTCAACGGTGAAGAAATTTCTTCAGAAAAACCGTTGGGAGATGTGATCAAAGAAAATATTGCAAAATCAGCCGGACTGTCTTCTGAGCAGCTTTCAGATCTGATGAAAAACAGCAGCTCGACAGTCACAATAAACGGAAAAGAAGTTTCGTCGGCTGATTCTCTGGAAGAATTGATTGGCAAAAATCTGAGTGAATCACAGAAAAATACAATTGAAGGTTTTCTGAAAAGAAACGACTGAGCAGGCTCAAATTAATTTTCATATGAAAAAATATCTGCTTCTTTTTTTATTGGTTTATCCGGTTCTCAAACTTTTTTCTCAGGGATTTACGGTCGAAAATTATTCGGTTGAAATTTTTCTGAATAAGGACGGATATTTTGATGTAACTGAAAATTATGATCTCGATTTTTCTGAACCCAAACACGGAATCTATCGGGATATCATTACAAAATACGATTTTACGGACAAAAACGGGAAAACACGAAAACACAAAATTGAAATTTCCGATATCAAAGTCCCTGACGAAAAATTCAGTTCATTTTTTCCGGTCGAAGAACTTGCCAACGGATACAAACGAATCAAAATTGGAGATCCGAATCAGTTTATATTCGGGCAAAAACATTATCAGATCAGTTACAGGGTGAAAAATGCGCTGATCATCGAAGACAGTCTGGTTCAGTTTTACTGGAATCTGAAACCTGCAGACTGGCAGACCGGTTTTAACAATATCCGGTTTAAAATTCATCCGCCCGAAGGCAGTGAAATCTCATCAGACAATAGTTTTACCTATTCGGGAGCTTACGGAAATTCCGAACTTTCTTCAGATTTTGAATATGATTTTTCAGAAGGGATTTATTCAGCTGTCGGAAAGCCCGGATTTGTTTCCGAACAGGGAGAAAGTGTCACTGTGCTGATGAAATTTCCAAGAAATAAATTTCCGGGTATTTCAAAAGAAAAAATTTTGGCAGAACGTTACGGCTGGCTGGGAATCCTGGCTGTGCTGCTGTTGCCGCTTGGAATTATTCGAAGGAAATTCGGTTCAAACAAAAAACTGATTCAGATTACTTCATATTATCCGCCCGAAAATATTGATTCGGCAATGGCCGGTCTTCTTTTGAACAAACAGGGATTTTTGGGAAATTCAAGAGTTGTTTTTTCGCTGCTGCCCTATTGGGGAAGTTTGGATTTGCTGACCATAGAGGAAAAGCCGCGCAAAGGCTGGTTTGGTTCAACCGATTTCCTGGTGACCAAAAAAAGGGATTTGGCTGAAGATGCACCCGAATATCAAAAAGACTTTTTCAACAAACTGTTTGAGGGTGTGGAAAAAGACAAAACAACACCCAATGCGGTTTATCTGCAGGACGCCAAATTGAGAAGTCGGATTGCGGGTGTTTATATGAATATTTTTCAAAAAATATTTAAGGAGGCAAAGAAATTTTACGACATCGATGCCAGAAAAAAGATGAGGAAAGCTTCCTGTCTGAGCCTAATTTTTTCGTTTGGAGTCGGAGCGGTTTTTATTTGGTTCTACGGGTTTTTTGCAGCGCTTTTCGGTTTTCTGATTCTGTTTATTTTTGGTGTCACCGGCTGGCTGAAAAGAAAAAGAAACGAAAGAGGCGACCGGCTGATGTCTGAACTGAAAGGATTTTACAACTTCATCAAAATGGCTGAAGCGGACAGAATCAAAGTGCTTTTGGCACAGGATCCCTATTATTTTGAAACCACCATGCCATTTGCAATGGCTTTTGGGATGCTCAACGAATGGGCTGCGCGTTTCAACGATCTTGAAACCTCACCGCCGAGCTGGTACAAATCGGCTCAGCCGCAAAGTTCATCAGGAGTTGCAAACGTTTTCAGTTCAGGCAGTTTTATCAATTCGATGGGTGTCGCTTCAAAAATCTTTTCGTCGGCTTCGGTATATTCACCACCGGGCAGCAGTTCTTCATCCCATTCTTCTTCGTCTTCATCCGGCGGAGGTCATTCGGGCGGCGGTTTTGGAGGTGGCGGAGGCGGAAGCTGGTAAATTAAAAAATAAGCTCTCCTGTTTTGGGGATTGCAGAAATATTGAATTATTTCTTAATTTGTTGTAATTAAATTATTTAAATCATGAAACTAAAAACTACCATTCTGACCTCTGTATTTATGGTTTCAGCCTTACTTTCGGGCTGCGACAGAAATCCGAAAAACGAATCGGCACTAAAATCAGATGCTGAAGGAATCATCGAAAACGACACGATTTCCAAAACGGCTGAAACTGAAAATCAAATTTCAAATTTTCCAAAAGATGTTGAAATCCTTCTGCTCAGAAACTATCGGGAGGAAAGCAACGGCTATCCGAAAAATGTGAAAAACAAAAAGTGGATGGTTTTGTACAAAGATTCAAAAACCGGAAACTGGATGATCGCCGAAGAAAAACCTCAGATCAAATACAGTTTTGATGAATGTGCAGCCGAGAACACAATGGATATTTCATCAAAATATGAAGGTGCAGTTTTGTTTTTCAGTCAGTTTGAGGGTCTTTCAAAAACGCTGAATACGGCAGCCGAAAATAAAAATCTGGTTCCCGACAAACCGGTCAGCTTTGAAATGAACGGAAAAACCTATTCTCTTTTGGCAAAAGCAAAAATATTTGATGATGAAGGAAACCCGATTTCATCCGATCAAATCGAAAACGATGCAGAAGGAAATCCGGATATCCCGATGATGAAATCATACAAACTTTCATTTGAAACCGGAAATAAAAGCAGTCAGATCGCAGAAATCAGAAGCACCGACAATGTTACGCCAAAACTGATTTGGGCCGGCGATTTGAACGGTGACGGTCTTCCGGATATGATACTCGATCTGAGCGCGGGTTATGAAGAAGAACATCTGTATTTCTTTTTGTCAGATCCGTCAGATCCAAAAAATCAATTGAAAAAAGCAGCCGATCTGCTCGTTGTTTTTGACTGTTAAAAAATTAAACCGATGAAAAATCTCAAAAACCTGATTCCGATTGCAGCACTCTTTCTGTATGTGATTTCATGCGGTCAAAATTTAAGCGAAACTGAAATTCAATCTCAGAAAACCACAAACGGTCCCGAATCGGAATTTCAAAAATTGATTCAAACCGATCAGTTTCGAAAAAATCTTGCAATTGAAAAAGATGATGAGCACGCTCAAATAATTTCCGGTTATTCAAAAACCGTTTACGGTGATCTGGATAATGACGGAATTGAGGATGCACTGATTCCTTTCAGCGTTGAGAGCCGTTATGGCGGCAACAATGCGGATTATCACTATGCGGTGTATCTGAACAAAAAAGGAAAATGGATTTACAAGTCGGAGCTTCCGCTGGGTGGAAATACCATGGATTACACCATTGAAATCAAAAATATCAAAAAAGGTGTGGTCAATGCAGTGGCAGAAGGTCAGCAATCGTTTCAGATCAAATACAGATACAAAGACAACGGTCTGATTACTGTTTCTGAAGGTTTGCATTCAGAAAGTTCAGAAAGTTCAGAAAAATCCGAATCCATCGATCTGCTTTATTTCAGAAATTCAAAACTGGAAAAAATTCCGATGTTTGGAAATGTTTCGGACCTTCAGAAAATTCTTGGCAAAGGAAGCATCAAAGCGCCGGATGAGCCGATGGAGTGCGGTACCTATTTTGAAGAAGGTAACATCCGTTATTACAAAACTTCAAATTGGATTTATGAGGTAAACGATGACAATCAGGCGGCTTTCATACAGCTGAAAGTTAAAAATTCAGGCATTACGATATTTACCGAATTTGGAACGATTGATGAAAACACTACTTTTTCGGAAATCACTCAGTTTGTCAAATTTGATGATATGGATGAGGGAGAAGATAATTTAACCATTATGCTTTTTGCGGGAGAAGATTCAGAAAATTTGATATTCCTGTATTTTGATCAGAATGATAAATTATTTCTTGTCGAATACCATGTTCAGTGTTAAATTTAAATTTATGAAAACAAAAGCTTTGATTCTAATGGTTCCGCTCATTTTCGGAATCGAATTTTCGGCCGCCCAAATCAGTCATAAAGTTGTTTCAAACAAAATTGTGTACAGCAGCGGTTATGAAGCCGAACTTCCCGAATTTCCGGAAATGGGAAAAACCTATATCTATACTGCTCAAAAAGATGAGTATGAAGTCAGAATGGAGATCAGCCGGATAAATCCGACCGAAATCAGTTATCGGCTGACCGGAAGTTTTTTGAACGGAAAGCCATTTGATCTTAACGGAAGAGCAGATATCAGCAATTCACTGTTTCTCGGAAATTATGAAGAACTGCAGCTTGAACCCGGAGAAGAAAACGTCGGCTGTATGATTTGGAACGGTATCGGAAAGAAAACAGGTGATATTCAAATCTGTTTGGGTGATTCAGAAGACCAGGAAATTGATTTTCCGAAAAATTCAATGTTTGTCAATGCCGATTTCGAGATTGAAAAAAACAAAACGGTTCATCTGAACGGTTTTATGTACAAAGCCGAAAAATAAAAAAAACGGGATTCAAAAACTGAATCCCGTCCTTCTGTATTTTCAGCTGAAATTTCAGCATTTTCAAATTTAAATTATTTCAAAACATTGGCAACTTCGGCACCGATTTCGGCCGGAGATTCTACCACGTGGATTCCGCATTCTCTGAGGATCGCCATTTTTGCCTGGGCGGTATCGTCTTTTCCGCCGACAATCGCACCTGCGTGACCCATTGTTCTTCCTTTTGGAGCGGTCTGGCCTGCGATGAAGCCGATCACCGGTTTTTTGGACCCGATAGAATTGTACCATCTGGCAGCTTCTGCTTCGAGCTGACCGCCGATCTCACCGATCATAACAACCGCTTCTGTATCCGGGTCGTTGATAAACAGTTCCAAAGCTTCTTTGGTGGTGGTTCCGATGATCGGGTCGCCACCGATCCCGATTGCGGTCGAAATACCGTATCCGGCTTTCACCACCTGATCTGCTGCTTCATAAGTCAGCGTACCTGATTTGGAAACGATTCCCACTTTTCCTTTTTTAAACACAAAACCCGGCATGATTCCGACTTTGGCTTCGTTTGCAGTAATCACGCCCGGACAGTTCGGGCCGATCAAAGTAACGCCTCTGGCATCCACATAATCCTGAACTTTCACCATGTCGGCAACAGGAATTCCTTCGGTGATACAGATGATCACACGGATTCCCGCTTCGGCAGCTTCCATAATCGCATCTGCAGCGAATGCAGGCGGAACAAAGATGATGCTCACATCGGCTCCGGCTTTGTCAACCGCATCCTGAACCGTGTTAAATACCGGTCTGCCAAGGTGTTCGCTTCCTCCTTTTCCGGGCGTCACTCCGCCAACCACATTGGTTCCGTATTCAATCATCTGTTCAGCATGGAAGGTTCCCTCCTTGCCTGTAAAACCCTGTACGATTATTTTTGAATCTTTGTTTACTAAAACTGCCATTATCTTAATTTTTTTGTTGTGCAAAGGTAAGTCATTTTCAGAAACCTGAAAAGTATAAAAGTCATCTTTCGGACAATGCATAGAGCGCAAAACTCGCCAGCCAGTGTTCGCCCTCATAACTGCCGTCGGTAATCACGGGAAGCGAAGCGCCAAGATGTTTGTCGGCCAATGCTTTGAGGTGTCCGTATTCGTTGGGCATTTCTTTTGCCAGTCGGTACAGGACCCATGCTCTTGAGAAATTCAAACCGTCAAGATGAACCAGATGTCCGTCGGTTCGATCAGTGACTACTGCGGGTTTCATTTCAAATTTTTTGGATTTGAGCTGGGGCATAAAATCATCGATCCAATAAGTGAATTCATCTCTTGGGAGTACCCGGTGCATCAAATCTATTTCTTCAAGACAGGGCGAAAAAAAGTCGAAACCGTCGGGTTCCCAATCGATCGGACAATTTTTATCTTTCAGGTAAAGTCTTCTGGCGGTCTGGTCGATGACTGTTTTGAGTTCTTCATTTCCCGACTGTTTGGCATAATCATATGCGAAGCTCATTCCAAAAGCGGAATTGCCGTGCATGCCTACTCTGAGCGGATAATTCAGTTTGGGAAGAAATTCGATATAACGGCTGACAATAAAATCTGACAGCGGTTTGAGATTGGCCGAAAGCTGTTTTCCTTCGGGAGTATCCCAACTGTCGAGCTCGGACTGAAGTTTCAGCAGCCAGCTCCAGCCGTACATTCTTTCAAAGGAATATTCCTGTTCTCTTTTGAAATAATTGATTTCTTTTTTAATATTTTGTTTTGAAATATTTTCTTTAATCCTCGTCAGTATGCTGTCCCCGTTTTCAAGATCCGGATAATCCTTCAGCAGTTTCACCAATGACCAGTGACCGTGAACCGAAGAATGCCAGTCAAAACAGCCGTAAAAAGCCGGATGAAGCGATTTTGGCGTACCCAGATCTGCAGAGTCGCTCAATACCTGACCGGTTTTGTTCGGATATTGATTCAGAATACAACGGAAAGGCAGTTCGGCCAAACGATTTGCCTGAACCGGATCAAGGCTCACCTCAGGTTCGGGAATTGTTTTATCGACAGTTTTGGTATCGGTAACTTCAGTTGTTTCGGTTTCCTTTTCGGGCTTGACCTCTCCTTTTTTGCATGAAAATATGAAAAAGGCAAGTAATCCGAGAAGAAAGGGGTTAAGGTTCATTGAATTGATTTTTTGATATTTCATTTTGTACAGCTAACAAATCTATCAAAATTAGAATCCAATTCAAAAATAAAAAAAATAAATAAAATTATTCAGATTATTTTTTAAATTTACAAGAGCTTATAGTGAGTTGAAAGATAGCTGTTTATATGAATTCGAGCTCAAAATTCAGAATGTGATTTAAATTTTAAAACGTAAATATAATGGAAACACTTATCAGATTTGTAGTCAGCAATTATTTTGCTGTATTTTTTATTATTTCATTGATTGTAGCCTGGTTCAAGGTTAAGAAAAGTTCAAGAATTGAGAGTGGAAAGAGTATATATGAAATATATTTATCCGAATTCATGCTTTATACTGTAGGCTGGTGCAATATAGTAAATTTTGTATTTCATGTATTTTTTGGTGAAATATCGGCTGGGTTTATCGGTTGGGAAGACAGTCCGTTTCAGGCTGAGGTTGGATATGCCAGTCTTGGTATGGGGATTGCCGGTATAATGTCCTATAAGAGGGATTTTTCATTTCGTTTTGCTGCGCTTATAGCTCCCGTTATTTTTTATCTTGGGGCTGCGGGCGGTCATATTTATGAGATGGTTGCATATCATAATTTTTCGCCTGGAAATGTAGGCCTGGTTTTGCCATTTGATATAATTATTCCGCTATGCGGTTTATTTTTTGCCTATAAAGTCAGCAGATCATTGTCGAGTACGCGGAGGGGGTTTGATTGAGATGTCTTTTGGCAGGCTCGAATGTAAAGTGATGTTTGCGCTGTATTGCAGATTACATTTAATGATTTTTCTGCTGTTTGCAGGTATGAGTCGGGCAGATGACGGATTCGCCGCGAGAGAGGATTTTTGGATTACGGGACTTTTCAAAAACGAAAGCACACGCCGTTGTATATGTTTTAGGAGCCTGTTTAAATTTTACCGAAAATAAATTTCAACTGTGTAACATTTAAACAGGCTCCAGACATTTAGTGAGTGTATCTTGACCTCACCTTTGGGTGTGTAATCTGCCAATTTCGGCTATTTATAATATCTGCCGGCATGAAAGTTATTCATTAAAGAATTTTTTTCTGAATTTGAAGAAAAGTATGGGATAAATATACCTCAATAATTATTTTCCTAGTAAATACATGGTTCCGAGTTGTGGGGCGAGTGGGACTTTTGGGACGAGTGGGACTCCTGACTTCCGCACATTTTTTTATTAAAAATATAAACCACTGATAGACTATT
>JACFND010000105.1 GCA_019455045.1 Flavobacteriia bacterium | reverse complement strand
TAAACAGCTAAACGAACTTTTTGATTTTGGGTGTTAATTTGCGGAAGTCAGGAAGAAATTTAATCTGTTTCGAAGTTTCCGAATTGGATTATTTTCAGGATTTCCCAATGAAAAAAAATATGTACTTTTGGGCAAATAAAACACAGATACAATGGATTTTCAATTGACAGAAGAACAGCTAATGATCAGACAGGCAGCAAGAGACTTTGCACAGTCTGAACTGTTGCCGGGTGTGATCGAAAGAGACGAACATCAGAAATTTCCGGCTGAACAAATCAAAAAAATGGGTGAACTCGGATTTCTTGGAATCATGGTTGATCCCAAATACGGAGGCGCCGGAATGGACACCATCTCTTATGCACTGGCAATGGAAGAAATTTCAAAAGTCGATGCATCTGCTTCGGTGGTGATGTCGGTCAACAACTCTCTGGTCTGCTGGGGATTGGAAAAATTCGGAAACGAAGAACAAAAACAAAAATATCTGACCAGACTGGCGACCGGCGAAATCATCGGTGCATTCTGTCTGTCAGAACCCGAAGCCGGATCTGATGCAACCCATCAGAGAACAACCGCAGTTGACAAAGGCGATCATTATCTGCTGAACGGAACCAAAAACTGGATCACCAACGGAAGCAATGCGTCTGTGTATCTGGTAATGGCTCAAACCCATCCTGAAAAAGGACATCACGGTATCAACTGTCTGATTGTTGAAAAGGGAATGGAAGGATTCACGGTCGGACCAAAAGAAAACAAATTGGGAATCAGAGGTTCAGACACTCATTCGCTGATGTTCCAGGATGTGAAAGTTCCAAAAGAAAACAGAGTGGGCGAAGACGGTTTCGGATTCAGCTTTGCGATGCAGACCCTTTCGGGCGGAAGAATCGGAATTGCTGCTCAGGCATTGGGTATCGCAAGCGGCGCTTTGGAACTGGCAACCAAATATTCAAAAGAAAGACAGGCATTCGGCAAACCGATCTCACATCATCAGGCGATTGCATTCAAACTGGCCGATATGGCGACCAATATTGATGCAGCCAGATTTTTGGTGCTTCATGCGGCATGGCTGAAAGATCAGCACAAAAACTTTGACAAAGAAGGAGCGATGGCAAAACTTTTTGCTTCTCAGGTGGCGATGGATGCAACCGTTGAAGCGGTTCAGATCCACGGCGGTTACGGTTATGTGAAGGATTATCATGTGGAAAGACTGATGAGAGATGCCAAAATCACACAGATTTATGAGGGTACATCCGAAGTTCAGAAAATTGTGATTTCAAGAGCGGTTTTGAAAGGATAATTCAATTCGAATCAAATAAAATAAGCCTTTCGGATCAGCTTTGATTTGAAAGGCTTTTTGGTTGAATCAAAAATTTATTGAATTCAAACTAAAATTAAATCGTAAATTCAGCCAAAGTTTTCAGATGATGTTTGAGGCAATCAAAAATTATTTTGCAGGTCATTCGGTTATGCTCAACGAAGAACAAAACCGGGTACTCGACAGTGAACTTCAGCAGAGAAAAGTTTCAAAAGACGAAGTGCTGCTCAGACAGGGTGAAAGCTGTAAATACACTTTTTTTGTAACAAAAGGTCTGCTTCGCGCTTTTACCATCAACCAAAACGGAAAAGAACACATCCTCCAGTTTGCACCCGAAAACTGGTTTATATCAGATCGTTCGAGTGTGCTTTTTGACGACAAATCAAAACAGTTTATAGAAGCGGTTGAAGACAGCGAAGTGATAATGATTGAATCCGGAACTTTTGAAAAGTTGGCAGAACTGAGTCCCGAGTTTCAGAAATTTAATTTGTTTCTGCTCCACAATCACATCAGACATCTTCAAAACAGAATCAATCAGCTGCTGAGCGCGACCGCAGAAGAAAGATACATGGATTT
>JACFND010000104.1 GCA_019455045.1 Flavobacteriia bacterium | reverse complement strand
GATCAGCTGACCGGTCTGATCAAAGGCTGGACACAAAGACCAAGACCCTGTTTCACACCTGAATTTGAAGGAATCATGAGAGGCGTCGGCTGCGAAAGAAGGGGCAGATTCGGATTTACTTCTGCGCATGCATCCAATCATTTTGGAATTGCGCTGTTTCTCGGTCTGGTTTTCAGAACCAAAATCAAATGGATGATCTGGCTGCTGCTGATTTGGGCTGCACTGATTTCATACAGCCGAATTTATCTCGGTGTACACTTTCCGCTCGATGTCATTTGCGGTAGTCTGATCGGACTGACACTGGGCAGTCTGTTCTATCTGATTTACAAAAAGATTTCAGGAAAATATTTTCGGGAAATTAAAAGCTGAAAAGAATTGAGCGAACTTTATTTGTTCTTCATTTTTTTGTGTCTTTTCTTCAATATCTTCAGAACGTCCCTGAGTTTGAAACCGCGGGCATGAATCGCCATCAGATAATAAAAAAACACATCGGCTGCTTCTTCCAAAAAATTCTCATCACTCCCCTGTTCCGAAGCAATCACCATCTCAACCGACTCCTCGCCCATCTTCTTTGCAATTTGAGAAGTACCGCGCTGAAAAAATCTTTTGATCTTATTCTCGGGCGCGTCAGGTCGTTTCCCCCTTTCAATCCTTTCCTCCAGTTTTTCGAGATAGGGAAAAGGCTTTTTTGGTTTTTCGGACTGATTTGAATTCTCCATCGGATTTTACTGAAATGTAAAAATACCCAAAATTTTTATTTTGAAAAATCATTTTTTGAATTGAATCTGAATTTCAACCAAAATTTCGACCAAAAACCGCTTTATTTCAATCATCTTCATTGGCCTGAAAAGATTCAATTTTCGTATATTTGGAAGTTTAAATTTAAAATCATTCTAAATGAGTATTATCACACAAATCCACGCAAGACAAATCCTTGATTCAAGAGGAAATCCGACCATTGAAGTTGATGTAGTGACCGATATGGGCTTTATGGGAAGAGCCGCAGTTCCGTCCGGTGCATCGACCGGTGAATATGAAGCAGTAGAACTTCGTGACGGCGGCAAAGACTATATGGGAAAAGGTGTTCAAAATGCTATTGACAATGTCAATGAAAAAATTGCAAAAGAACTGCTTGGATATGATGTACTCGATCAGGTGCTGATCGACAAAACGATGATTGAACTCGACGGTACCGAAAACAAATCAAATCTGGGTGCAAATGCAATCCTGGGTGTTTCACTCGCAGTTGCACATGCCGCAGCCAGCGAACTTGGTTTGCCGCTCTACAGATATGTAGGCGGAACCAATTCAAAAGTTCTTCCGGTGCCGATGATGAATATCGTCAACGGAGGCTCACATTCCGACGCACCGATCGCTTTCCAGGAATTTATGATCATGCCGGTCAAGGCAGAATCTTTTGCAGATGCGCTTAGAAAAGGTTCTGAAATTTTTCATCATCTGAAAAAGATACTTCACGACAGAGGTCTTTCAACTGCTGTCGGTGACGAAGGCGGCTTTGCTCCTACATTTGAAGGGACAGAAGATGCGCTCGACACGGTTTTGAAAGCGATTGAAAATGCAGGTTACAAGGCAGGTGAAGAAATCATGATCGCGCTTGACTGTGCCGCTTCAGAATTCTATCATGACGGAAAATATGATTATACAAAATTCGAAGGCGACAAAGGAGCGGTCAGAACTTCTGCCGAACAGGTTCAGTATCTGAAAGAACTGACTGAAAAATATCCGATCATTTCAATCGAAGACGGAATGGATGAAAACGATTGGGACGGCTGGAAAATGCTGACCGATGCTATCGGACACAAAGTTCAGCTGGTGGGTGACGATCTGCTGGTGACCAATGTGAAAAAACTGAAAAAAGCAATCGAATCAAAAACTGCAAATTCAATTTTGATCAAAG
>JACFND010000103.1 GCA_019455045.1 Flavobacteriia bacterium | reverse complement strand
AAGAATTCAGAACCACATTTTAAACTATATTCGTCATAGTTTTCCAAAGCGGACACCGAACCAATGTTTTTTATAGTTTTGTCAACGGATTGAAAGAATTGAAGCTGAATAGTAAATTGTATCTGCTGACCGGAATTTTTGTTCTGGTCAATCTGATTCAGTCTGTGCTGACACCGATTAGTGTGGATGAAGCCTATTATTGGGTCTGGTCACAGCATTTGGATTGGGGATATTTTGATCATCCGCCAATGACCGCATTGTGGGATGCGTTGGGTTACAGCATTTTTGGCGGAACAATCGGAATCCGCTTTGTCGCTGTACTGATGAATGGTTTTGCTTTGATTCTTCTCTGGAAAATCCTGAAACCGAAGACCATCAGACAATTTTGGCTGTTTGTGATTTTATCTGGCTCCACTGTTGTTTTTCAGATTTTCGGATTTATCAGTACACCCGATTCACCACTTTTATTTTTTAGTCTGCTTTATCTGTTTGCATTCAAAAAATTTCTTCAAAAAGATTCGGTATTCAATTTAATTTTTTTGGCTGTTTCAATGGCCGGACTGATGTACAGCAAATACCACGGTCTGCTTTTGATCCTGTTTACGATGCTTCCGATCATCGGACGGCTGATCAGGAATCCGAAATTTTTTCTGGTGGTTCTGATCAGTCTGATTTTATATCTGCCTCATCTGATCTGGATTTACAATCATGATTTTATTCCGGTTCATTATCATTTTCAGGATAGAAGCGGTGACAAACAGTTTAAACCGGAGCGGCTGCTGAATTATCCGTTTGTTTTCTTTTTGGGCATGTCGCCTTTGATTTCATGGTTTTCGATCAAATCTCTTTTTGGTTTCAAACCGAAAGATGATTTTGGGAAAAGCCTCAAATGGCTGGTGGTGCTGACCGGAATTTTTTTCCTTTTTACGCTTTACAAAGAAAATGTACAACCCCAATGGCTGTTGATCACCTTTGTTGCGATGATGATCATCTGTTATGAATATTATTCAGAAAATGAATTCAGCAATTGGCTGTTCAAACTTGGATTTGCCGGAATCTTTCTGATTCTGATTGTTCGCATCGGCCTGATTTTACCGTCAACTTCGCCGTTTTCAATCAATCTTAATTTTGCAGACGAACTGAAAAGCAGAAATATAGACCATGCGCTTTTTGAAAAATACCAGGAAGCTTCAGTTTTTCTTTTTTACAATCCGGACAAAAAAGCGAGTGTCCACCGAACTT
Source organism: Flavobacteriia bacterium (assembly GCA_019455045.1). Lineage (GTDB taxonomy): Bacteria > Bacteroidota > Bacteroidia > Flavobacteriales > Weeksellaceae > Moheibacter. Next base: position 712 of record JACFND010000103.1, on the reverse strand, counting down.
TGGGCAATCGTGAAAATCAATTTACGCTTTGGGATTGGGAAGATGAATTTTATGGTCAAACCGTGAATTATATTTCGCCCTGGATTCGTTCAGAAGATTCAATCAAAGCATACAAAGACAAAGAATATTATATCAAAGAAATTTCGGATTATATCACTTTTTACAAATTGAAGATTCAAGCTGAAAATCAATTTGAATCGGCTGCTGGTGACAGTATCCGTCTGAAAATAAACCTGTCAAACGGCCATCGGCATCCGCTGATCATCGGTGGTGATTCAGAGCTGAGACTGAACATCAGTTATTACAGCCGCAAACAGTATGATGTGGTTTATTCGACCGAAATCAAAATTGAAAAGCTTAGGCTGAAGCCGGGCGAAGAAAAAGAAATGGAAGTCGGATTTAAAAATATTTCGGAAACCGGAAATTACAAAGCTGCATTGGGTATCCATTATATAAAAATCGGAACGACCTATGTCTCGGATCCGATTGAAATCATCTCAAAATGATTTGATTATTTTTTCTTTGGCGGATAATTTTTGAAAAGTTTCTGAACTCCTTTTTCAACCGCAGATTCAAGCATATTGCTGCTTCCGTCAGCCGGCATTTGAATTTCGAGTTTTCCGTCCCAGATCAGATTTCCGTCCTGATTGTACAGCGAAACCAGATATTTCTGATTCAGTTTTTTCTTTGTAATCGGAATTCCAACACCGAT
>JACFND010000047.1:14699-18853 GCA_019455045.1 Flavobacteriia bacterium | reverse complement strand
AGAAAAAATGCGCAGGGAAAACCAGAACCGTTTCATCTTTACTCAATGCGTCAGGCAATCGAAGAAAATTTTATTCTGGATGTTCTTGAAAACTATACGACATACAGTCTGTTTTACAGATTGACAAAATCAATTGAGGATGATCCCAAACTCAATAAGAAAAAAGCAGCCAAAGCAATCGGAAAATTTATTTCGCTGCATCCGCATAATTTGTCTCAGAAAACACAGATAATCATTGAACATTTCAGAAACAGTGTTTCAAAAAGAATTGGCGGAAAGGCAAAAGCAATGCTGGTTTGCGGTTCGAGACTGCACGCCAAAAGATATTATGAAGAATTTGGAAAATATATAAAGGAAAAAGGATATCAGAACGAAATGAAAGTTCTGGTTGCTTTTTCGGGAAAAGTAGTTGACGACAATACACCTGATGGAGTTTCTGAACCTCAGCTGACCGGATTCAGCGAAAAAGAACTGCCCGGAGTTTTTGAAAAAGAGGAATATAAAATACTGATTGTTGCAGATAAATATCAGACCGGATTTGATCAGCCGTTGCTGCATACCATGTATGTAGATAAAAAATTATCGGGTGTAAAAGCTGTTCAGACTTTATCCAGACTGAACCGGATTCATCCGGGCAAGACAGATACTTTTGTTTTGGATTTTGTAAATGACCGTCAGACCATTCTTGATTCTTTTCAGCCCTATTACGAACTGACTACTGTGACCGAGGAAACTGATGTGAACCATTTGTTTGATTTGAAAAACCATCTGGATCAGTTTCAGGTCTATTGGCAAAAGGAGATAAATGATTTGGTTGCTGTATATTTTCATCCGCTGACCAAACTCAACACAGAAAAACAGCAAAGCAAATTGTATGCTTTTACAGATCCGGCGGTTGACCGATACAAAGAATTGGAGAAAGAAAAGCAGGATGAATTCAAAAAGGGATTGCGCACCTGGATAAATCTGTATTCGTTTTTATCTCAGATTATGCCCTTCCCTGCAGATGAATTGGAAGAATTTTTTGCTTATGCCAGACTGCTTCAAAAACGACTTCCAAAGAATGACTATTCAGAGCAAATTGTATTGGATGATGAAATTGCATTGGAATATTACCGATTGCAAAAGATTCAGGAAGGAGCCATACAGCTGCAAAAAGATCAGCAGGGAGAATTGAGCGGAACTTCAGAGGCGGGATTGAAACGGCCAAAAGAGGAAGAAGCAATGCTGTCTGAAATCATCACGGTTATCAATGAACGATTTGGAACTGAATTCGTGGAAGCAGATAAACTTTTCTTTGATCAGATTGAAGAAGAACTGTACAGCGATTCAAATCTGGGAGCTCAGGCACGCGCCAATAAAATGGATACTTTCAAATATGCGTTTGACGATAAATTTATGGACAAACTGATTTCGAGAATGGATCAGAATCAGGAAATGTTCGAACGGATTGTAGGTGATGATTTATTTGGTGCAGTGGTAAGAGAATATTTGATGAAAAGGCTATATCAGAGATTTAACAAATAAGAGTTTATTGTCTAAGATGGATAGAAGGGGAGCAAAAATTACCGAAAAACATATAAGGGCATACAAAAACTATGTTGCCAAAGAATTGGGTTTAATAGAAAAATATTCGGGGAAAGAAGCAGCTTTTAAAAACGCTCCTTATCTTATGAAAATGTATCTTCATATAGCTGAACATCCTGAGGAATATAGGGTTTATGATGACGGACCGGGAGTTACTTACTATGAACTTGAGTTTGTCGAAAGTGTATGGACGATTAGAATAAAGCTGATGGAATTGGCTGAAAAGAATGATATTCCGCAAGAAGTTCTTTTTATCCCAAGAATATCCATTGAAGGGCGATACGGCCAAATCATCAATCTCAGGGTTATAAAAATAATCAGAGAGCTTTTTGACAAGGATGAAGATGATGATTTCAGAAAACTGAGACAGTATAAAGCTTTTCACAGAAGCAGTAAAATTGCAGTTTGGACTGAGCATTCGGATGAAGCAGTCAAACTGTACACAGACTTAAACAAAAAATTTAAAGTCAGTAAAAAAGATCTGATAAAAAAGAGACTCAATCTTTTTGACGAGGAATTTGCACGGCAACAGATGATGTGGATGAGCGAATATATTTGGATTCACAATTGGGTGGTTGAAGCTTATAAAAATCAGAATCAATAAAACATAACCAAGAATGAGTTTATCAATAAAAATACACGCTAATTCGGAAATTAATAGGGATGAATTGATTTCATTTTTGGATTTAAAAATCAATGATCTGAAACTGATTCAGAAAACGGAAGATCTTTTTTATTTTTATGTTGCAGAGAAATCATTAAGGGGAGTAGATTTTGAAAAACAGAAAAACACCTACGAAATCCTAAGACTTTCAATGTTTTCGGAAGCGGATGAATTGATTTGTCGTCAGATTTTCCTTTTTGCCCAGCAGACACAGGAAGACTGTAAATTTTATTTGGATGATGAACCAATCACTTTTGATGATTTGATGAACCTGCCATTGGTTGATTTTAAAGATGATTTGCGCTCAATTCAGCTGCTTGCAAGTCAGTTGGGCAAAACCATCAGTTTTTATGGTCCTTTGGAAAAATTTCATTTTGGACCAAAGGTTTTTTCAAAAATTGATACCGAAAAAGAAGGTTGGGAAAATCATTTGGTTGACATTGCATACAGGGTTCTCTACGAATTGAAAGATCCTTCCGGCGATTATGTGCTTTCGGCCGGTGAAGGTGAAAACATGAAACTGGTGAAGATGATAAATTCAGAAACTTCCTATGTCATAAGGAAGTTTGATTATCTAATTTTTCTTACTGAAAATGAAACTGAAGATGAAAGAGAAATTATAGCCGTAACCAATGAAGACCTAAATAATTTTCTTCCTGATTCGTGGGAACTGGCAGACGAATACACGATAGTTGCGCCGGCTCTTTCACCTGTCGAGTATCGCCAACTGGTGAAAAAGCTGATTCCGTTTGACCAATCGAATGAATTGGCTGAAAAGGATTAAATTCGGGAATTCTATAAAATTAATTTGATGGATGCAGAACTCTATGCTCTAAGTTTTCTATCGCGCAATGCCAAAAAGCAGTTTAGGGAAAGCCCACATGAGTTGATTGACAGACTTGGTCAGATTCCTCTTTTTAAGAGGAGAAAATGGAAATTTCGAACAAAAAAGTCTAAGAAGAGCCAATCGGTTCGTTATATTTTTGAGTCAGATTCCAGTCTGAAAATAACACTCTATAAAAGTTGTGTTGTGCTTAAATTCTATTATCTCAATGAGGATATATTTCATAAAGACAAAGCTTCGGAATATGAGGATTTTGGTTCAAATTATGAATACAGGGCAGATATTTTAAGTATAATTCGACTATTTGGCGGAGATGAAATAATTTTTGCGAGCAGGACGCCACACAGCGGATCTGATATACTGATAAAAATGGCAAAAGGAGGTTCTTCCTATCGGGAAGTAAAATCCTTTATAACCGAAAATAATTTTTTGCTGACAAAAAATCTTCATAAAGTATTTCACAATTATTTTAGTCCGGACAAAACCCGGGAGTTTATTTATGACGACTTTGAGGTGGTAAAGAATCCAAAGTTTATCGATCACAAAGAGAACATAAAGAAAACTGAAAGCATTGGGGAATTAATTTATACCGGGAATAAATTGATAAAGTTGAGGAAATATCCGACAGATGCTTTTAAATATATTTATGAGGCTGAAAAAAGACTTTTGCTAAAATGTGCAGACCGGACTTATTTTGATGCTCCCGAAATGCTTAATTGGGAGAGTCTGAACGAGTTCTATTCAGAATATAACAAAAAGAACGGCGCTTTTCATTATTTTGCTTTTACAGAGGCTTATTGGGATGACCTGTTTAACGGAATAGAAAGCGGATTGTACGCACTTACTTATACCGGTGATTGGGAATATTTAAGTCTGTTATTCAGTAATCTTCAATTCAGACAAAAATTCAACAGATTCTATTGGCAGAATAAAGAAAAGTTAGATGCTGATAAAAGTTTCAGGAAATAATTAAAACAATTTATACAAAGAATTTTAACTGAATTCGATCAAAAATAAAATGACACCCGGCATCCCACACCCAACATCAGACCCAAGTCT
>JACFND010000047.1:11796-14599 GCA_019455045.1 Flavobacteriia bacterium | reverse complement strand
AAAATAGTGGAGCTGGCGGGATTCGAACCCGCGTCCAAACAAGCAGCCTATGTGCTTTCTACATGCTTAGTCGGTCATTGATTTTCGACTGCAGCCCGCGGACAGACACGCTAACTGCAGCTTAGTTCCTTAATTTTCGACTGCGGTGCGGAACAATCCGCAATCTATCCCCACATTCCTGTGCCTCTTGATCAAACGCCGTAAGGAAAGGCTTTTGAGAGACATTCAGCTTCCCTGCCTTGCAGGGAGATGCCAAGACTTACTGTGATTCGGTCTATTAGGCAGCCAAAGCGTAATTGTTGTTGCCAGTTATAGGTTGAAGTGCCTGATTTACGTGGGTACACAACGTGCCACGACATGCTTACATCATCTGCTGATCCTGCTGTCAAAACCGGTCAGCCCCATAATTTTAATGAACGTCAAATTCAATTTTTTTTTGAAATTGAGGATTGCAAAGTTACAAACTTTATGCCATTGCAGACATAAAAAATCAGCTTGCAGAAAGGATTAAGAATCGCTTTTTCTTTTGTTCTGAAAAAAATCGGTAACCAGCCGGCTGCATTCCTCTTCCATTACGCCAGATCTGACTTCGGTTTTCGGATGAAGCGAAATTCCGGACTGCCGATAACCTCTTTTCGGATCGGATGCACCAAAAACCACTTTTCCGATCTGACTCCAATACAGCGCTCCGGCGCACATGACACAGGGTTCGAGCGTCACATACAGCGTACATGAATTCAGATATTTTCCGCCCAGAAAACCGGCTGCCGAAGTGATCGCCTGCATTTCTGCATGAGCGGTCACATCGTTGAGCGTTTCGGTCAGATTGTATCCTTTTGCAATGATCCTGTCTTTAGAAACGATGACAGCACCGACAGGTACTTCATCTTTTTCAAGCGCAATCAGTGCCTGATCGATTGCCTTTTCCATAAAATATTCGTCCGAAAATAATTCTGCCATAATTTGAATTTGGGTCAAAAAAAATGCGAAACACACCGTGTTTCGCATTTAAATATAGGAATTTTAATTTTATGCTTCTGCATTTCCTTCTTCAGCAGCTTCTGCAGCGGGTGCTTCAGCTCCTTCAGCAGCAGCTTCTTCTTCCTCGTCTTCGTCAGCAACTGCGACTCTCGAAGTTCTGACTGCAGCGATAACTGCGTTGTCCGGATGAAGAATGGTGAATTGGTCGCCTCTGATGTCTCCCACATACTTTTTGTGTCCGATTCTCATTGAAGAGATATCGATCAAAATTTCGTCGGGAAGATTTCCGGGGATGGCTTTCACTTTAAGTTTACGCATGCTTTGTCTCAGCACACCACCTGCAACAACACCTCTTGCACGACCTGTAAGTCTTACAGGTACTTCGATAGAAACCGCTTTGTCATCATACAGCTGGAAGAAATCAGCGTGAATGATTTTGTCGGTTACCGGGTGGAATTGAATATCCTGCAGAATTGCAGAAATTATGGTTCCGTCTGCCAACTCTAAGCTAACTGTGTGTGCGTCGGGCGTATAAACCAGCGGCTTAAAGCTTTTTTCGTCAGCCGAAAAATGCAATGGCTCGTTTCCACCGTAAACAACACAAGGTACCTGGTCAGCATTACGTAAGGCGCGACTTGCTTTCTTGCCCACGTTTTCTCTTTTAACACCTTGAATTGTGATTGATTTCATAAAAAAATATTTATTTAAATTAAATTATAAATTTCGAACTTATTGATTTACTGTTGTGTACCTTTTGCATAACATCTGCGAAAAGTGGGGCGCAAGATAACACTTTTATTTTAGATACTGAATTATTTTTTAAAGGAATGCTGTCGGTCACTGCAACCTCTGTCAGCGGCGAGTTTTGAATCCTTTCATATGCATCTCCCGAAAAGATGGCGTGAGAAGCGATTGCGCGAACGCTTTTTGCGCCTCTTGACATAATCAGTTCAGATGCTTTGGTAAGTGTTCCGGCAGTGTCGATCATGTCGTCGAGCAGGATCACATTTCTGTTTTCAACCTCTCCGATCAGCGTCATGCTGTGTACCTGATTTGCTTTTCTTCTTTCTTTGTAACAGATGACAATGTCGGTATTCAAAAATCGGGCATAGCTGTTTGCTCTTTTTGCGCCGCCCATATCCGGCGATGCGATGGTGATATCATCCAGTCCCAGACCTTTTATATAATCGATAAAAATGGTGGAAGCATACAGATGATCGACCGGAATTTCAAAAAATCCCTGAATCTGATCTGCGTGCAAATCCATTGTCATCACACGGGTTGCACCTGCAGCAGTCAGCATTTTTGCAACCAGTTTTGCGCCGATCGGAACCCGGGGCGCATCTTTTCTGTCCTGACGCGCATATCCGAAATAGGGAATGACCGCAGTGACTTTGTCGGCAGAAGCTCTTTTTGCAGCATCGCACATCATCAGCAGTTCCATCAGATTGTCATTTGGCTGATGTGTAGAACCGATCAGGAATACGCGTGTTCCTCTGACTGATTGTTTGAATGCCGGCTGAAATTCACCGTCGCTGAATTGAAGGACTTCTGACTGACCCATTTCTTCACCGTAATATTCGGAAATCTTTTTTGCCAGTTCAACGCTTCCCCTTGTCGAAAATAATAACGCCTGTTGTTGCATGTGACTATGTAATAAACTTTTGTATGTGTGTTATAAAAGGTTTGCAAAATTAAAAATAATATGGCCGAATCTGAAATTTGAACACCATAAATTTTTAATGAATCAATATATGCCCGAAAATGATTATTCCTTCTCTTTTTCCTCAGCTGCTTTTTCGGCTGCTCTTCGGTTCTGTTC
>JACFND010000047.1:7974-11696 GCA_019455045.1 Flavobacteriia bacterium | reverse complement strand
CAATTAACAGACAAATCAGAATACAGTTTATCAGTCTCATAGTTTTCCAAATATACTCAGTATCCTCAACATAATTATGCCAAAAACGGCTTCACCCATGATGCCCGAATTGATTTTTGATTTTCCGGCCACACGGTTTGTAAAAATAATCGGCACTTCCTTCAGTCTGAATTTTTTCTTCCAAACTCTGTATTTCATTTCGATCTGAAAACCGTAACCTTTGAATTTGATTTTATTCAGATCCAGAGATTCAAGCACTTCTTTTTTATAACCCACAAAACCCGCAGTTGCATCTTTGATTGGCAGACCGGTGACAAAACGTGCATATTTTGATGCGGTATAGGACAAAAGCACTCTCGACATCGGCCAGTTGACCACATTGACGCCATGCGAATAACGCGAACCGATCACCATATCGGCATCGGTTTGAAGCGCATTCAGCAGTCTCGGCAAATCTTCCGGATTGTGCGAAAGATCTGCATCCATTTCAAAAATATAATCGTATTGATTTTTCAATGCCCATTTGAATCCGTGCACATAAGCTTTTCCGAGTCCGTCTTTTTTTTGTCTGAGTTCGAGAAAAAGCCGGTCAAATTCTTTTTGAAATTCTTTGACCAGACCCGAAGTTCCGTCGGGCGAATTGTCGTCAACCACCAGTATATCAAAAGGAACTTCAAGCGAAAACACCTTTCTGATCACTTTTTCTATATTCTCCCTTTCGTTGTATGTGGGTATGATGACAAGATTTTCCGACATTGGGTCAAATATGGCGCTAATATAATTCATATCTGTCGATGGCTTTTGTATTTTTGCAAAGAATTATGAGAAATCTGCTGTCAACAATTTTTGTCGATCATTTCAATCCCGGCCTGGATTGGGTGATTGCCGTACTGGTGCTTTCGCTTGCGCTGATCGTCCTCGGCAGGATAATTTTTTCAAATAATTTTGACTCGCTTTCGAGCATCGAAAGATTCCAGCAGGTCAATGACAACCAGAAACTTTTCGGCATTCTTTTCCAAATTGTTTATGCTTTTCTTCTTGCTGCTGTGATTGTAAATTTCCTGACAGACGAATACAGTTATATACTGAATGCTCCGGAACTGAAGATGACTGCGGCGGCGGTGCTTATCCTGGTCTTTTTTGCGGTGAGAAAGATTTTGTCGGCTACGGGTGCTTATGCCTTTGGTCTGGTTCAGGACAATGATTATATTTTAAAAGTATTCAATTATTACAGGGTATTTTCGGTTTCGGCGCTGTGGATCATTGCTTTTCTGCTTTATTTTTCAAAAATCAACAAGCCGGTACTGCTGATCATTCTGGGTGTAATCCTTTTGATAATCAGATCGATGAGTTTTGTGCTGATATTTAAAAATCAGCCCTCTGAAAAAACGAGGTTTTGGTATTATAATATTTTGTATCTTTGCACACTGGAAATTCTACCGTTGTTGGTGTTCTTCAAATTTGTAAATGCCTGGTAATTAATATTTTAAAATGAAAGTAAAATCTATTCTTGTTTCTCAGCCGCAGCCTGCAAATGACTCTTCCCCTTATCACGAATTGAGCAAAAGAAATAAAATCAAAATAGATTTTCGTTCTTTTATCCAAGTGGAAGGTGTTGATGCAAAGGATGTGAGACAGCAGAAAATTGATTTTTCAAATTACACTGCTGTTATTTTTACCAGTCGAAATGTGATTGACCACTATTTCAGACTTGCAGATGAAATGCGTTTCCAGGTTCCTGACGATATGAAATATTTCTGCCAGTCTGAAGCAATTGCAAATTATCTTCACAAATACATCGTTTACAGAAAAAGAAAAACTTATGTGGGCGAAAAAGGATTGTCTGATCTGACACCTTATTTCAAAAAACATAAAGACGAAAAATTTCTGCTTCCTTCTTCAGATGTGCTGAATCCTGCTGTTCCCGAATTTTTGGACGAATTGGGAATCAAATGGGAAAGAGGAATTCTCTGCCGGACCGTATCGAGCGATCTGTCAGATCTTGAAGATGTGAAATATGATATACTCGTTTTCTTTACACCTTCGGGTATCAAATCTTTGTTTGAAAATTTTCCGAAATTCAAACAGGATCAGACCCGAATCGCAGTTTTTGGAAAAACTACGGTTAAAGCTGCAGAAGAAATGGGATTGAGAATCGATATAGAGGCGCCGACCCCCGATACTCCTTCAATGACTATGGCGCTTGAAAAATATCTGAAAGAGGCAAACAAAAATTAAGCCTCGGCAGTGAACAAACAGCCAGTTGGAGCCATGAAAAATCAATGGGTAATCAAACCTGCACCCCAAAATGACACCGTCCGGCTTTTGATGGATAAGGTCAATCTGCCCAAAGCTTTGGCAGTTATTCTTGCTCAAAGAGGCATCGACAGTTTTGATTCTGCAAAAGAATTTTTCAGACCTTCACTCAACGGACTTCATGATCCTTATCTGATGAAAGATATGGACAAAGCGGTCAATCGTGTGCTGGAAGCAATCGAAAAAAATGAAAACATACTGGTTTACGGCGATTATGATGTGGACGGAACCACTTCTGTTGCCATGATGTATGATTTTCTGAGCTCGGTTTATCCAAACATTTCCTATTACATACCCGACCGTTACAATGAGGGTTACGGAATTTCAATTGCGGGTATCGATCATGCCGAAGAAAATTCGTTTTCGCTTGTCATTGCGCTCGACTGCGGAATCAAGGCGGTTGACAAGATTGAATATGCAAATGAAAAAGGAATTGATTTTATAATTTGTGATCACCATCTGCCGGGCGACAAACTGCCCGAAGCAGTTGCGGTACTCGATCCGAAACAGCCCGACTGCAATTATCCTTTCAAAGAATTGAGCGGTTGCGGTGTCGGATTCAAACTGATTCAGGCGCTTGCACCAAAATTGGGAATCGATCACAAAGAATTGTTTTCATATCTCGATCTGCTGGTGGTGAGCATTGCAGCCGATATTGTTTCGATCACCGGTGAAAACCGGATTTTTGCACAATACGGAATCAAAGAACTTCAAGATTCACCAAGACCCGGACTGAAAGGGCTTTTGGGCGAACAGGCCGAAAATGTGGATATTTCAAATATCGTTTTCAATATCGCACCAAAGATCAATGCGACCGGTCGGCTCGAACATGCCAGACAGTCGGTTGAACTGCTGATTTCAAAAGATGAAGCTTCCATCAAAAAAATTGCATCGGAAATCGTTGAACTGAATACACAAAGAAAAGAAACCGACGGAAATGTCACCCAGCAAGCGATCCGGCTGATCAAAGAAAATCATGAAGAAGACAGATATACCACCGTCGTTTTTTCACCCGACTGGCACAAAGGCGTGCTCGGGATTGTGGCTTCAAGACTGATCGACACTTATTATCGGCCGACTCTGGTGCTGACCGAAGGAAAAGAAGGTGAAATTTCGGGTTCTGCACGATCGATCAAGGATTTTGACATTTATGAAATCATCGACAGCTGTTCAGATCTGCTCAGCCGTTACGGCGGTCATCGTTTTGCAGCCGGACTGAGCATGCCCAAGGAAAATTTTCAGCTGTTTAAAGATAAGTTTGAAGCGCTGGTCAAAGAAAAAATCAGACCGGCACAAAGAATTCCGTCCATAGAAATCGATACCGAAATCAAATTTTCAGAAATCACAGATTCGTTTCTCAGAATATTGAAACAGATGAAACCTTTTGGTCCCGGCAATATGGCGCC
>JACFND010000047.1:4200-7874 GCA_019455045.1 Flavobacteriia bacterium | reverse complement strand
GTCGGAAAAATCGTTTATCAGGCAGCCGCAAAAAATCTGACGCCGGTTACGCTTGAACTCGGCGGAAAATCTCCTGCTATTGTGACTTCAAATGCAAATCTCAATGTGGCAGCCAAAAGAATTGTATGGGGAAAATTTCTGAATGCCGGTCAGACCTGTATTGCGCCGGATTATATTTTGGCAGACCAACTGATCAAAAACGAACTGCTTTCAAAAATTAAAGAATACATTGAAAAATTCGATTACAGTCCCAAGTCAGAAAACTTCACACGGATTGTCAACCGGAAACATTTTGATCGTTTGCTGAAACTGATCGATCCCGAAAAAATTTATTACGGCGGACACACAGATCCGGAAAAACTTTATATACAGCCCTGCGTACTCGACCAGGTCAGTTTTGACGATCCGGTGATGCAGGAAGAGATTTTCGGGCCGATACTGCCGGTAATTTCTTATCCGAATTTTGATCAGGCAATCAGATGGGTAAATGAAATTGACAAACCGCTTTCCGCCTATATTTTTACCGAAAATTCATTTGAGAAAAATAAATTTTTAAAAGAAATTTCATTTGGCGGAGGCTGTATCAACGACACGCTGATGCAGATTACAAATGAAAATCTTCCGTTTGGAGGTGTTGGAAATTCGGGCCTTGGAAGTTATCACGGCAAATTCGGATTTGAATCATTTTCGCATCGAAAATCGGTAATTGAACGTGCAATCTGGGGTGAGCCGAATCTGAAATATCCGCCTTATACGGATACCAAAAGAAAATTGATTGAAAAATTGCTGTAGGAATTATTTCTGATCCGAATCGAGTATTTCTTTCAGTTTGATCAGTTCCGAGCGGATCAGTTCCAGTCTTTGGATCAGTTCCAGCTCTTCTTTGATGTCATCGTGCTCGTCCAAAACCTGTTTGGCTCCTTCAAGCGTATAGCCGCGTTCTTTCACCAGATGATAAATCAGTTTGAAATTTTTTATGTCCTGCGGAGTAAAAAATCGATTACCCTTTTTGTTTCTCTTGGGAGAAATCACATCAAACTCTTTTTCCCAAAAGCGAATCAGTGATGCGTTCACATCAAAAGCTTTTGCGACTTCGCCGATGCTGTAATACAATTTGTCAGGCAGTTCAATATTCATTAATCCAAAGATACGGTCATTTGCTGAGATTTGTCCAGCAATATCTTAAATTCATCCGGACTGACATCCTGGTAGAAGAAAGAAACCGGATCTACAGGCTGGCCGTCTTTATGAACTTCATAATGCAAATGAGGTCCGGTTGAAAGCCCGGAGGAGCCCACATAACCGATGATGTCACCTCTTTTCACCTGCTTTCCAGCAGCCACTTTTACCCGGCTCATGTGTCCGTAGAGAGTCTCGTAGCCGTAACCGTGATTGATTACGACAGCATTTCCGTAACCGCCGTGTCTGCCGGCTACCGTTACTTTTCCGTTTGCAGTTGCATAGATCGGAGTGCCTACGCTGGCTGCAAAATCAATTCCTTTATGAAGTTTTCCGATTTTCAGTATGGGATGAATCCTCATTCCAAAACCGGATGAAAGTCTGTGCAGATTCTTATTGGCTACCGGCTGTATTGCAGGCAGATGTGCCAGCATTTTCTCTTTTTCCTTTGCGCTGACCACAACCTCGTCAAGCGATTTTGACTGAATCACCAATTGTTTGTTCAGTATGTCAACATTTTTTGCAAGGTCGGTTGCCAGATCGCTGTATTTCCAGTCTGAAAATTTTGAATAACGGTTCACACCTCCAAAACCGGCTTTTCTGACATCTTCAGAAATCGGGTCGAGTTCAAAATAACTTCTGTATATATTGTTGTCTCTTTCCTCGATCTGACCGAGTACATTTTGAGACTGTTTTACTTTTTTATTTAACAATTCATACTGAATCTTCATTTCATGAAGTTCGGCAGAAAGCGTATTTTCTTCGGGAGAAATCACCTTCTGACTGAAGATGAAACCGGAGATAATTCCAAAAAATGCGGTTACGATTACAAAGGCAGCCAGGTTTCTGAGTCTCTTCATACGCAGTCTTTTCACGCGTTTGTAGGATGCAGTACCCGTATTGTATCTGTATTTTTTAATTCTCATTTTTGTGTGTGTAATTATTATTTTTCTGAGCTCAACAAAATAACGGCAAAAAAATCTAACTTATTGTTAATGAAATTGTAAAATACAGCTAATAAATTGAGAAACAGCGAGGACTGAATTTGGCTTCATAAATTTACTCAGTGACTTTAATCAATTTCATCCGTCAAAAACAATTTCACCAAATCTATTTCAGAAACTCAGCAGAATTCCCGATTTTTGCATTTCAATTTTTAGAAAATGACTTCCAAAGAGATACGCAAACAGTTTTTAGATTTTTTTGAATCCAGACAACACCTGATCGTGCCTTCAGCACCCATCGTGCTCAAAGACGATCCAACATTAATGTTCAACAATTCGGGTATGGCTCAGTTCAAAGATTTCTTTCTCGGTTACAAAAAACCGACTTCGGTTCGGTTGGCCGATACCCAGAAATGTCTGCGTGTTTCGGGCAAACACAACGATTTGGATGATGTAGGGAAAGACACTTACCACCATACCATGTTTGAAATGCTCGGCAACTGGTCGTTTGGAGATTATTTCAAAAAAGAAGCAATCGGCTGGGCGTGGGAACTGCTGACCAATGTATATGGAATCCCGAAAGACTGGCTGTATGTCACCGTTTTTGAGGGAGACAAAAAAGACGGAACTTCTGCCGATACCGAGGCGCTTGAACTTTGGAAAACCCATGTGGATGAAGACCGTATTCTGTTTGGAAATAAAAAGGATAATTTTTGGGAAATGGGCGAAACCGGTCCCTGCGGACCTTGTTCTGAAATTCATGTGGATATTCGTCCTGCCGAAGAAAAATCAAAAATCAGCGGAAAAGATTTGGTCAACAAAGATCATCCGCAGGTGATTGAAATCTGGAATCTGGTCTTTATGGAATTTCTGAGAAAAGCGGACGGATCGCTTGAAGAACTGCCTGCAAAAAATATTGATACCGGAATGGGATTCGAAAGACTCGCGATGGTTTTGCAGTCTAAAACTTCAAATTACGATACAGATATCTTTCAGCCGCTGATTCATGAAGTTGAAAAAATATCAGGAAAAAAATACGGTGAAAAACATCAGACCGATGTTGCATTCAGAGTGGTAACCGACCACCTGAGAGCGGTTTCATTTGCAATTGCAGACGGTCAGCTGCCTTCAAATACAGGTGCCGGTTATGTGATCAGAAGAATTTTGAGAAGAGCGATCAGCTACGGTTATCGTTTTCTGGATATGAAGGAAGCGTTTATCTACAAGGTGTTCCCGATTCTCAAAGAACAGATGGCCGACTTTTTCCCCGAACTCCAAAAACAATCGACGCTGGTTACCGAAGTCATCAAAGAAGAAGAAACAAATTTTCTGCATACCATCGAACACGGTTTGGTCAGACTGGATAATTTCATCAAACAGAATCCGGATCTGAAAGTGATTCCGGGCGATGTGGTTTTTGAATTGTACGATACCTACGGTTTTCCGACCGATTTGTCAAGAATCATTGCAGAAGAACAGGAACTGACCATAGACGAAGCAGGTTTTGAAACCGAAATGAACAAACAGAAACAGCGTTCAAAATCGGCTTCT
>JACFND010000047.1:0-4100 GCA_019455045.1 Flavobacteriia bacterium | reverse complement strand
TACTTTGGGAAAACATGTGGAACAGAAAGGTTCTTATGTCGGCCCGGATTATCTGAGATTTGACTTTTCTCATTTCAACAAAATGTCCGATGACGAATTGAAAAAGGTAAACCAGCAGGTAAACCGTAAGATACTTGAAAGAATTCCGCTTGAAGAAAGACGCGCGGTGCCGATCAAAAAAGCATTGGAAGAAGGTGCAATGGCTCTGTTTGGTGAAAAATACGGTGACGTGGTTCGTGTGATCAAATTTGGTTCTTCGGTTGAACTTTGCGGCGGAACCCATGTTGCAAATACAGCCGACATCATGCTGTTCAAACTCAGAGGTGAAAGCTCGAGTGCTGCCGGTATCAGAAGGATTGAGGCGACAACCGGTCTGGTGGCGATTGAAGAATTGAGAGATACTTATCAGCAGTACAATCAGATTGTAAATGAGCTGAAAAATCCGAAAGAGCCGATCGAAGCTGTTCAAAAACTGATCGACGAAAACAAAGAATTAAAAACCAGACTGGACAAATTCAAAGGTCAGCAGGCTCAGTCTGAAAAAGAAAATTGGAAAAAATCTTTTGAAAATATCAACGGAATCAACTTCCTGGCTGTCAAAACCGATTTGGACAACGATTCGATCAAACAGATTGCATTTCCGCTCAGAAAAGAGGTTGAAAATGCATTGATCGTGGTTGCATCCGATTTTGACGGAAGACCTTCGATCACTGTTTCTGTTTCTGATAATCTGGTTTCCGAAAAAGGACTGAATGCGGGTCAGATTGTGAGAGAACTTGCAAAAGAGATCAACGGCGGCGGGGGCGGTCAACCATTCTTTGCAACTGCCGGCGGAAAGGATGTTTCGGGTCTTGACCGTGTGATTGAAAAAGCAAAAAATTATCTGAATTAATCCAAAGAATCAAAATCCGATTTTTTTGGAAGAATTTTCCGACTGGAAATTGATTTCCTGCTGATTGTAAATATCAGTCAGATACATCGGTTTGTCAATTATTGAATCAAATCCCAATTTGTTTGAAAGCTGCTGAGCCTTATCTGCAGCCAATTCCTTGAATTCATATTTTGCAATCAGCCTTCCTTTTCTGAGCAGTGCATTGTCAACCTTTGACAGATCGGTGTTGAATGAACAGATGATCTGAATGTTCAGACAATCGGAAAGCAAACCGTCCGAAAGATTCAGCAGCGCAGAAACCGGTGAGTTGCCTTCAATTTCACGATCGGTAATGATATTCTCTGCATCTTCGATCACAAAAATAGAATTCGGCTCATCGATCAAAACCGACAGCAGATCGGGATTTGTGATGGCGGTTGCCAGATTGGGCGGAAGAAAAATCACCTTCTTTTTAACAGATCCGACCAGATAGCGGATATACGAAGTCTTTCCGGTGCCGGGTTTCCCGTGAAGAAGCACCAGTCCTTTGTCGTTTTTTGTATTCAGTCTTTTGTGGATGATTTTGTGGACATTCAAAAAATCATCATTGTAATTGTCTTCAATTTTTAATTGAGGTCTTGTGATTTTGAGTTCTTTTGTGTCCAAACCGTAACTGGCACTGACCAGCAGACTGATTTCGGGTGCTGAAGCTCTGCGTCTTGTCCGGATCTGATTCAGTTCATTTACAATCTGATCAACCAAATTTTTATCCGTATTTTTAAAATAAATTTTGGCCTCTCTTTCCCGATGATTGAACAGGATCAGCAAATCTTCAAGCAGCTGATAATAAGTTTCAAACTGCATATCTTTTTTCTTTCCGGATCCTACAAGCTTTACAAAAAACTTGTCCTTAATTTCATTTCCGTAATTGTTTTCTAACCATTCTTTAGCTTTTTCACAATTGATATTTAAAAGTTTTATACAATTGGGCACACAGCCGAAACGAACCGCAAAAAAGGTTTTCGCACTGATATAATGTCTTTCGGAACCGTGGAAAACTCCCGACAGATTTGAGTTTGGAGCCAATTCAGGCTCATCATAAAATCTTTGATAATTTGGATTCAGATTCATAATTGGTCAGTTTGAAATTCAAAGATAAAGTTTAAAAGAGTCAATCCGTGTCGCAGGGACAGATTGTTGATATGTTTTTTTAAATTGAAATGGATTGATTTTGGCTGAATTTCTCAAACCATTGCGTGCAGCACAAATTCCATTACAAAAACAAAAATTGAGATCAGCAGTATGAAATAACCAAATCCGGTTTTCAGTTTCTGACTATTGATGTGTGCCGACAAAGCGCCGCCGGCGATGATGCCGACAAATGAAACCGCAACAAACGAAAGCAGAAAATTCCAGTCGGGTTCCATCGTGAAAAAGTCACCCAGAAAAAATCCGACCAGACAGTTGAGACAAACGATGATCAGTGAAGTTCCGACCGCCTTTTTGATCGGCATTCTTGCAAAAATCATCAAAGCAGGAACCATCAGAAAACCACCGCCCGCACCGATCAGACCGACGAAAATTCCAAGCAGAAAACCGCCGACCAGCATCATCGGGCCGAGTACCGTTCTTTTTCTGAAATGTGAAATTCTGATTTTTGATTTTTTGAGCATCGAATAAGCCGAAAGCATCATCAGACAGGCAAACAGGCCAAAGATCAGCATCCGCCGGCTAAAGTCAAAACCAAAAACGGTAAACAGTGTTTCGGGCAGTATCGGAAGCAAAATCCGTCTGACAAAAACCACCCCGATGATGGATGGAATTCCAAAATAAATCACTGCATTTTTGCTGACTACATTTTCTTTGAGTACTCTGAAACTTCCGACCAGCGCAGTGAAGCCGACTATAAAAAGCGAATAGGCAGTTGCAGTTTTTTCATCATTTCCAAAAAGATAGGCGAGTATTGGCACCGATAAAACCGAACCGCCGCTGCCCGTCAGACCCATGACCAGACCGACCAGCAGTGCGCCGAAATATCCGATGATTTCAAGTACGCTCATTGATTTTCGCTTAAGATTGAAAGTTCAAGCCATCTGCTTTCTTTTTTGTCCAATTCCCGGATTGCTGTCTCGAGCCGGTCGCTGATTTTGACGATTTCATCATATTCCAGCGTGCTGTCAGACAGCTGATTGGTAAGCTTTTCTTTTAATTCCTGCAGTTCCGGAATTTCTTTGTCAAGATTTTCGAGTTCTCTTTTGTCCTTATAACTCAGTTTTTTATTTTCAGTTTTTTTAATTTCTTTTTCAACCGGTTTTTCATCCGTCCTTTTTTGGTCTTCAATCAGTTTTTCGTTCAAATGGTATTCGGTATAATTTCCCATAAACCATTTGATTTTTCCGTCACCTTCAAAAATCATCATTTCATCCGTCACCCGATCCATAAAATATCGGTCGTGACTGACCACCAGAAGACAGCCTGCAAATTCATCCAGAAAATCTTCAAGCACCGCAAGCGTCGGCAAATCCAGATCGTTGGTCGGTTCGTCAAGAATCAGAAAATTTGGATTTTTGAACAAAACCGAAAGCAGCTGCAGTCTTTTTTTCTCACCGCCGCTCAGCTTTTCAATCGGTGTGTACTGCTGTTCCGGACTGAAAAGAAACAGCTCCATAAACTGAGAAGCAGAAAGCTGTCTGCCGTTTGCCAGCGGAAAATATTCTGCAATTTCTTTGACAAAATCAATTGCGCGCATTCCTTCTTTGGCGGTGATTCCTTCCTGTTTGAAATAACCGATTTTCAGTGTTTCTCCGATTTCGATTTCACCCGAATCGGGTTTCAAACTTCCATCGATGATTTTCAGAAAACTGGTTTTTCCGACTCCGTTTTTCCCGATAATCCCGATTTTGTTTCCGCGTCCGAAAAAATGTGAAAAATTGTCGAGTATGATCTTGTCACCAAATCTTTTGGAAACTTCTTTCATCTCAATAATCTTTTTGCCCAACCGGCTCATTTTCATTTCCAGCTGCAGTTTTGACTGATCGGTTTTGAGATGTGCTTTTTCTTTGACTTCATAAAAAGCATTGATTCGGTCCTTTGATTTTGTACCTCTTGCCTGTGGCTGACGACGCATCCATTCGAGTTCTTTCCGATACAGATTTTTTGCCTTATCAACCTGCACCTGACGATTCTCGATCCTGAGTGCTTTGTTGGTCACATAAACTTCATAACCGCC
>JACFND010000046.1:11933-19357 GCA_019455045.1 Flavobacteriia bacterium | reverse complement strand
GTGAAGCTGAGAAAGAAAGCGAATTAATCGGCTGTCCCTCAGAGCGAAATTTGTATAATGTATATTGTAGGACTGTATATTGTAAAGGAATTATAGGAATCTGAAATTCTAACTTTTCCAAAGTTTCAAACTTTGGAAAAGTTTAATAAAATCCAATTACCCTGAATCAACAATTTTTGATTTTGTGGATTTTATCAAAGTCACTTTATTTGATAATCGGTTTTACAATCGTATTCTTTAAATAATCAAACTTTTTCGTATATCAATTTGATAACTCAAACCTTCAATATACATTATACAATTCTACAATATACCCGATAAATCATACAACTGCAGGAACTTCTCGAATTTCCAACCTCTTATTTCTGTAATCTGATTTCTTATTTCTACATTTGTATCAAATGTTGGTAAAAGATTACATAAGCAAAGATTTCGCGCCGGCCAAAATCAGTCAGACGGCAGGGCATGCGCTTAAATTGGTCGATAAATTTAATCTGACCCATATTCCGGTGCTTGAAGGTTTGGAATTTGCAGGAAAT
Source organism: Flavobacteriia bacterium (assembly GCA_019455045.1). GTDB lineage: Bacteria > Bacteroidota > Bacteroidia > Flavobacteriales > Weeksellaceae > Moheibacter. The sequence goes on along the minus strand of JACFND010000046.1, from coordinate 18,818 downwards.
CTGTCAAAAGAAATTCTGGAAGAAAATGAAGCTTCAACCGTACTTTCAAAGCTCAAAGATTTTTTTGAAAACTTTTTTATCGATGAAAAGGCGTCGCTTTTGGATGCGGTTCAGATCTATCACAACCACACTTCAAATGTACTTCCGATCCTGAATCAGCCCCATCATTATGTAGGCATGCTGATGCTTGACGATGTGATTTCGGGTCTTTCATCCATGCCGCTGATCATCGAACCCGGATCGATTATGATTGTTGAAATTCCGCAAAAGAAACTTTCGTTCAGTGAGATTTCAAACATAGTCGAAGGAAACAATGCGAAAATCATCGGTATGTTTGTGACCGCTTATCAGGATGAAAATGTCAGAGTGGCGCTCAAACTGGTGTCTGAAAATCTGACTTCTGTCGGCGAAACTTTTGAACGATTTGATTACAAAGTGGTCTATAAATTCTTCAATGACGAAAAAGAAGAACTGATGAAAGAGCGTTTTGAACAACTGATGAAATACCTGAATATATAGATGAGGATAGCGGTTTACGGCCTGAAGGCAACTGTTGAGCACAGAATACTTTTTGAAGAATTCTTCAGAAGGATGGCTGCCAAAAACATCAAAATCTATATTTTTTCTGAACTCGCACAAATTTTAAAAAACGAACTGGCTTTAAGTGCAGATCATTACGAAACTTTTGACGGCTACAAAGGCCTTCCCGCCGATCTCGATTTCTTTTTCACTTTTGGCGGAGACGGCACCATACTGAGTGCTGCCACTGTGATTCAGGACAGAGAAATACCTGTGGTTGGTGTCAATACCGGTCGGCTCGGATTTCTGGCGACCATCAATTCAGAATCTCTTTTTGGCGTTTTGGATGATATCCTCGGCGGTGAATATCAGGTCAGCAGTCGTACGATGATCGGGATTCATTCGGACGAGATCGATCTTGAATTTCCGTTTGCGCTCAATGAAATTTCGGTTACCCGACGCGAAACCACCAGCATGATCACGGTTGAAGCCTGGATCAACCGCGAATATCTCAACAATTACTGGGGCGACGGGCTGATCATTGCCACACCCACCGGATCGACCGGTTATTCGCTCAGTTGCGGCGGTCCGATCGTACATCCGAGAAACCGGGTTTTTATTGTTACTGCGATTGCGCCTCACAATCTGAATATCAGACCCTATATCATTTCTGATGACAGCGAACTGGATTTGAAGATTGACAGCCGCGAAGGCGAATACTTTTTATCGCTCGATTCAAGGAATATCCCGCTGCCTTCCAATGTGAAATTACATCTCAAAAAAGCAGATTTCAAACTGAATATTGTAATTCCGAAAGAGATGACCTACCTCATCACGCTAAGAGACAAGATGTTCTGGGGCTCTGACAAAAGGAATTAAAAAATCAAAGTTTTTTTCTTAATTTTTGTTAAAGCATATAGCGACCTGCTATATTTGTTTATATTTGTCGCTTAATAGAAAGAATATGCAACATTTTTATTAATTTTCCGTTGATTTTCTTGCATATCTATTCTAAAATATAACATGAAGAATATATTTTTATTAACCTTGGGGCTTATCTGTTCGTTGTCTTTTGCACAAAGACATGAAATTGGGGTCTTTGTCGGGGGGACAAACGTAATTGGCGACATCGGAAAAGCAAATTTCATTAATCCTGCACCTGTTCCTTATTTTACCGCTGAAAGAGTGGGGAGGGTTGCCTACGGTCTCGGAGGTATATACAGGTTCAATGTCAATCCGTATATGGGGCTCAGATTTAATGCACTGTTTGGCCGTGTGATCGGTGCGGACTATGCAGCACCCGAACAGTACAAAAGGAGAAGAGATTATACTTATAAAAATAAAATTTGGGAAGCTTCCATTGTTTTTGAATACAACTTCCTGAACATCAACGATTATTACGGCAGCAAACATTCGCCTTTCATTTTTGCGGGTGTTGCCGCCTTTATGTATGACAACCTGCTGTATGATGTGAACCATACTTTTGCAAGGGATGAAAACGGAGTCATCATCGATCCGCCATCCATCCATACAGAGATTGAAACCAGAACCGAAAAGCAGACCAAATTCACTGTGCCTTTCGGTGTGGGTTACAAATACAAATACAGAAATTTTGTAATTGGAGCCGAGGTTGGATTCAGATACACCAAGACAGATAATCTTGATTTCAGTTTTTCTGACGAAAAAGATTTTACATTCAATGTTGAACCGGGCCTGGATCCGGACCAGATAGAGATATTGAACAACAACATTATCAAATCGCGTCAGGTGGGCAATACTTCAAACTACGACTGGTATGTTTTTACAGGTCTGACATTGACCTATACCTTCGGCAGACCGCCTTGCTATTGTAATTAACTTACATGAATCAATCACCGACAGCCAAAATAGACAAGTCAAATTTGCCCCAACACGTAGCCATTATCATGGACGGAAACGGGCGCTGGGCCCGAAAACAGGGCCTGGACAGGACTTTTGGCCACAGAAATGCGGTTGAATCAGTTCGTGCAGCCATAGAAGTATGCGGTGATCTGGACATTCCTTATCTGACCCTTTTTGCTTTTTCGACCGAAAATTGGAAAAGACCAAAAACAGAGGTCAGCTTTCTGATGAAACTGCTTTCATCAACCATCAAATCAGAGATTGACGAACTGGACAGAAAAGGTATCCGTCTGCTGATCATCGGTCAGAACGACAAACTGCCGCCTGCGGTTTTGAAACAGTTGCAAAAAGCCATTGACCGTACAAAGGACAATAAAAAAGCAACACTGATCATCGCATTGAATTACGGTTCAAAAGATGAAATCGTGAATGCAGCGAAGAAAATTGCAGAAGATGTCAAATCCGGAAATATTGAAATTTCGGATATTGATCAGGATTTATTTGAACAAAATTTATATACGGGAGATATCCCAAATGTTGATCTGCTTATCAGGACGAGCGGTGAATACAGAATCAGCAACTTTCTGCTCTGGCAGATCGCTTATGCCGAGCTCTATTTCACAAAAACGCTTTGGCCCGATTTCAGACAGGAGGATTTTTTAAAAGCGATTCGGGAATACAGTTCCAGAGAAAGAAGATATGGAAAAACCGGAGAGCAAATCAAAACAGAATAATAGTAAAATGCTGAGAAAATTGATTGTGAGGAGAATATATGCTATTCTGATTTTTGCCTTGAGCGGAAGTCTGTTTGCCCAAATTGATTCGACTGCTGTTCAAACTGAAACAGGGCCGGATCTTTCGATTGCGGGGTACAACAACCCAAAGACATATATTTTGACCGATTTGGAAGTCAGCGGTGACACCCATTACAGTAAGAACCAGATTCTGAGATTTACAGGTCTGAGACTGGGCGATTCGATGGAGATACCCGGAACCAAGACCAACAATGCGCTCAAGAAATTGTGGCGCTCGGGTCTGTTTTCAAATGTAGATCTGTATGTGGTAAAAACCGAAGACAATAAGATTTGGCTGAGAATGCATCTGATCGGACTGCCAGAACTGACTGAAGTCAAAGTCAACGGTTTGAGAAGAGGGAAAAAGGACGACCTGATCAAGGATTACAAACTCAATCCGGGAACCAAAATTACAAACAACCTGAAAAATCAGCTGAGAAATACCATCAAAGGACAATTTATCTCAAAAGGATATCCGCAGCCAAAGGTTGAATTTATTGAAAACAGAGATCCGGAAGATCCGTCAAAAGTAAATCTGGTAATCAATGCGGACAAAGGCGAAAGGGTCAAAATCGACAATATCATTTTTGAAGGAAACAAGGAATTGAGAAGCGGTCAGTTGAGAAGAAAGGCGATGAAAGGCACCAACCGCAAATCACTCAATCTGTTCAAAAGCTCAAAATTCGTCCCCGAAAAATATCATGAAAATCTCACCAAAGTGGTGGACGAATACAAATCAATCGGATTCAGAGATGCAAAAATCGTATCCGACACAGTGATTCAAAAAGACCCGAAAAATCTGGTAATCAAAATCAAGGTGGAAGAAGGCCGTCCGTATTATTTGGGCAAGGTCACCTTTACCGGAAACTCGGTTTTTCCGACCGAAGTGCTTGAAAGAAGGTTTGCTTATCAGGAAGGTGACCGTTATGATGCAGTGGGAATCAACAAAAAAATTGACGGTTCTGAAAAAGACGATGACCTGCATACCATGTACATGGACAGAGGTTATCTGTTTTCAAATCTGATTCCGATCGAAAAAAATGTAAAAAATGATACCATCGATCTTGAAATCAAGATTATGGAGGGAGAACCTGCAACCTTTGACAAGGTGACTTTCTCAGGAAACGATGTGACTTATGACCATGTGATTGCAAGAGAGCTGAGAACCAAACCCGGTGATCTGTTTTCAAAATCAGAAATCAAAAGAACCTATTTTGAATTGGCGAGTCTCGGTTATTTTGAACCGACTCAGATCAATCCCGATATTCAGCCGCACCCCGAAAACAATACAGTTGACGTCAACTGGGAACTGGTTCACAAAAGCTCGAGCCAGGTTGAACTTCAGGGCGGTTACGGTGCAGGAACTTTCCTGGGTACGCTGGGTCTGACTTTTGGAAATTTCTCGGTCAGAAATATGTTTAAAAAGAAAGCATGGCGACCGGTACCGATGGGTGACGGACAGTCTGTTTCTTTGAGAGCACAGGCAGGCCGTGGTTACCAAAATTACAGTTTCTCATTTATGGAACCCTGGATCGGCGGAAGAAGACCTACTGCATTGACCACCTCTATATATTATTCGAGATACAATTATATGGATGCTTTCAGACAGGAGTCCACTCTAAACATACTCGGTGCCAGTGCCGGACTGAGCAAACTGCTGACCTGGCCGGATGACTATTTCAGACTTCAGGGAACGGTATCCTATCAGAGATATAAATTTGAAAACTATGCGCTGCAGGTCGGCGATTTGAGATATGACAACGGCACGGCCAACGATTTGAATTACACAATCGGTCTGACCCGTAATTCTGCAGGTCCCGATCCGGTATTCCCAACAGGAGGTTCAGATATGGGGCTGTCATTTACATTTACCGTTCCCTATTCGTTGTTTGGAAACAAAGATTACGAAAGCATGAGTGCGGTTGACAAATTTGAATGGCTCGAATATTACAAAATCAAAGCAAGATCATACTGGTACAAAGAACTCGCCGGAAAGGTGGTTCTGAAAGTAGGCGGTGAATTCGGTTATCTGGGCAAATACAACAGCAAGATCGGAACCATTCCGTTTGAACGTTTCTATCTGGGCGGCACCGGTCTGATGGGCAACCGTTTTGACGGTCGTGAGATCATTCCGCTGAGAGGATACGAAGACTCGACTCAGGGAGGCGGAACCGTGGACGATATCACACCTGCCGGAGGAGGAAGCGTTTATGACAAATTTATGTTTGAGCTGAGATACCCGATCACGATGGGTCAGCAGGCAAAAATCTATGCACTCACATTTGCAGAGGCAGGAAACACCTGGTCGGACACAAGAGATTTCAGCCCGTTCCAGCTGAAGCGGTCTGCCGGATTTGGGGTGAGAATCTTTATGGCTGCATTCGGAATGCTCGGATTTGACTTCGGATATGGCTTTGACAAACCGATTTACAGTGAAAAACGGTCGGGTTGGCAAACTCATTTTATTATTGGTCAGGAATTTTAAATAGTGTAATTTTGCAAAATCTTATGTGGCATAATTTTCGATAAAACTACAGACATGAATAAAATTTTTTTAAGCATACTTTTTTGCAGCCTGCTGATTCCTGTCGGAGCACAGCGGTTCGGATATGTTGACACTGACTATATACTGGAAAATCTCCCCGAATATGTTCAGGCGCAGAATAATCTGAGAACAAAAACAGAACAGTGGAATCGTGAAATACAGACCCGTGAAGATATTTTGAATCAGAGACAGGCAGATTTTTTGAACGAGAAAGTACTGCTGACAGAAGAACAGATCAAGAAAGAAGAGGAAAACTTGGAGTTTGAAAGAAAAGAGATTCAGAATCTACGCGAAAAGAGATACGGACAGGGCGGTGATCTGATCAAACTGAGAGTATCGCTTGTAAAACCGATACAGGATCAGATTTATCTGGCAGTTGACCAGGTGGCAAAAAAGAAAAATTACTCATTTATATTTGACAAGGGAAGCGATTTGATTATGATCTATACCGACCCCAAATTTGATATCAGCCGCGACGTACTGCTTGAGCTGAATCCAAATGCAGTCATCAAAGATCCCAAACAACCCAATCCAAAACCGAAGAGTACAGGAACCAACACAAAAGGAAGAAGTACACCGGCAAAAGGAGCAACCCCGACAAAAGGGGCAACACCGGCAAACCGGTCAAATGCACCCAGACAACTTGGAACAGGAACCGGAACCAAATCATTAAAGTGATAACCAAAATTAATTTATATCAAAGATGAAAAAAATGAAATTATTTAGCATTTTCGCATTTATGTTCTTTGGAACAATAGGTCTTTCTGCTCAGGAATTTGGAGTGGTAAGCATCGAGGATGTTCTGAACAACTATCCTGCAAAAGTCAGTGCAGACGCCGAACTGGATGCAATGGTAAAGGCACATCAGACCAAAATGCAGGAAAAGCAAAATGCACTTCAGGCAATTGAGAATGACGTGAAAGCAAAAACTGAGGGCAAATCTCAGGCAGAAATTCAGGCAATCATGCCCGAACTGGAAGCAAAACAGCAGGACTATATGGCAAAACAACAGGATCTTGTCAACTATCAGCAGGCAGCTGCAAAAGAGGTGAATGAGAGAGAGGAAGCGCTGATGGGGCCGATCGAAACCAAAATCAAAGGTTCAATCAAGAAAGTTGCTGATGCAAAAGGATTGAAATATGTGAT
>JACFND010000046.1:0-11833 GCA_019455045.1 Flavobacteriia bacterium | reverse complement strand
GCTGTACAACAAAGAATCTGAAGCCGGAATTTATCCGTTGGACAAATCACTGGCCATAGACTGGCAAATCCCAAGAGAAGAAATGATTATTTCCGAAAAAGACAGGAATGCACTTCCGTTTTCTGAAATCCAAAGTTTTCTGAAATGAAAAGAATACTGGTGACAGGTGCAGAAGGTCAGCTCGGCCGCTGTCTGAAGGATTTTGTGCTGAAATCCGGCAACAAAGAATTTCAGTTTGTCTTTATGGACAAACAGCAGTTGGACATCACCAGAAAAGAACTGATCGAAACCTTTTTTTTCAGCAACAAAATCGATTACTGCATCAACTGCGCGGCATACACAAACGTTGATCTGGCCGAAACAGAAGTCGAAAAAGCTTTCAGTGTCAATTCGGACGGACCCGCATTTCTGGCCGAAGAATGCAAAGAACAGGGCGCAGTACTGATCCATATTTCGACCGATTATGTTTTTGACGGAAATGCAGACTATCCTTATCTGCCCGACGATCTGCCCAATCCGGTCAATGTGTACGGAAAATCAAAATTAGAGGGCGAAAGACGTGCTGTCAACCAAAATCCGAAAACGATCATCGTGCGGACTTCCTGGCTTTATTCGCGGTACGGCAAAAACTTTTATACCACCATGCTCAGATTGATGGCAGAAAAAGACGAACTGAATGTGGTCAGTGACCAGATCGGAAAACCGACCGATGCAAATGATCTGGCAGAATTTCTGTATCACCTCGTCGAATCCGGTCAGAGCGAACCGAAAATTTATCATTTCGCCGGAAAGGAGCAAATGTCCTGGTATGAATTTGCGCAGAAGATTGCAAAAGAAAACGGTTTCAAAACCAGAATCAATCCGATTCCGACCGCTCAGTATCCGACACCGGCGGTAAGGCCGAAGTGGAGTGTGCTGGGGGAGTGATTGACCGAAGACAACAGATTCAGAGAATTTATAAAAACGCAAAAACCCATTTCAGAGATTGAGATGGGTTTTTGTATATCTTACCGATTTATTATTAAATCTTTTCGTCTTTGTATTTATCAAGATATTTGTCGAAACGAAGTCCGAGGATAATCAAGCAGGCCAAAAGGAATCCCAATATTCCGTATTTGGTGCCCGAATTGCCCAGTAAACTTTCCTCTTTAACCGACCTCAGATTTGAGACAACATTCACCCCATTCTGATAGGAGCTGATAAGTTTTTGGGTTCCGTATAATCTTTTTGTAAAATATTCTGTGAAACGAAGCAAATCCCATTCAACATTACCTCTGGAAGCTGTGTTAACCATTAACTGTTCACCATTTGATGAAACAGATTTTTTATTTGCAACTGACCTTGAATACATAATCGAATCAATATTGACCAGGCTTCTTTTCAGCTCACGTTCATAGTTTTGGAGAATTGAAAGTTGAGCCTCCTGATTGTTTTTAACGCTTGGTAAATTATTAAAATAGTTTAAAAGCTTTTCTTGAACTTCATTTGGGTTGATCTGAGCATTCTTAATTGTAATTTTGATTCTTTGCATTGAAAAGTCAGAATTTTCCATTTTTGATTTGTGATCCTTTAATTTAAAATCCTGAAAAAACAGTGTGTCAGTCTCAATTCCCCTGAGTGTATTCATTTCGATCTGCTCAAAATAATGATTGACCATATCTTCCTCTTTCTGAATCGGCTCAATACTTACATCAGAAATATCCAAACTTTTTGCCAATTGAATACCTTCTTCGTTTGAATTTAAATCATCTGATTTCATACTGTTAATTTCAGATCCAAATGCATAAATTTCAATATTGCTGACGGGGTTTCCTTTGACGACCATTTCGTAGGTTCTGATATCAGTATTTTTTAATGCCGGTTTGATAAAGGCACCATAAATAAATCCTGCCAAAACCAATCCAACGGTCAAAATCCAATTTTTTCGAATAAGAAATATAAAATAAAACAGATAAGAAAAGCATTCACCAATCCAACTGAATACAGATTTGATCCCATTTTTAAAATAATTGAATAATTGTATTAAATCAACTTCTTCATTTTTTGAATGATTTTGATTCTCCTGGCTCATGAGTAAAAAAATTTGGGTAAAGATAACTTTATTAATTCATTTCAAAAAACAGAATTTTTTGATTCCCTTTAAACCTACTGAAAATTAAAAGCCGAAACTCCGGTCCGGTGAAACAAAACAAAATACTATTGCTTACATTTGCACAATTATTTCTGCATATAAAATGAAATTAAAAAATCTGATTATTTTCGGAACCCGACCGGAGGCCATTAAAATGGCGCCTTTGATACACGAATTCAAAAAAAACAGTGTAAAGTTTGAAACCAGAGTATGTATTACGGCACAGCATAGGGAAATGCTCGATCAGGTTCTTGATTTTTTCAATATAAAACCCGATTACGATCTGAATCTGATGCGACCAAATCAGAATCTTTACAATCTCACTTCTGATATTATTTTGAATCTCAAACCGGTTTTGGAAGATTTCAAACCTGACTTTGTTTATGTTCACGGCGATACCACCACAACGATGGCAGCTGCCCTAACTTCTTTTTATCACGGATCTAAAGTCTGTCATATTGAGGCCGGTCTTAGAACCTATAATCTCCAGTCTCCGTTTCCCGAAGAAATGAACCGACAGGTAACCACCGTTTTGGCCAACTTTAATTTTGCCCCCACAGAAACTTCAAAAAACAATCTGATCAACGAAGGAAGAAGCGAAAAGAGTATCTGTGTTACCGGAAATACAGTCATCGATGCATTGTTTTACGGAATTGAAAAGGTAAATGCCCCAAATTACACCGATGCTCAAATTGACTATTTGAAAAAAATAATAAAAAATGATAAAAAACTGATTCTGGTAACCGGTCACAGAAGAGAAAATCACGGTGGAGGATTCATCAGAATTTGTGAATCGCTGAAACAGATAGCAGAGCAGCATCCTGATGTCCAGATCATCTATCCGGTCCATTTGAATCCAAATGTAAAAAAGCCGGTTTATGAATTGCTTTCCGGGATTGACAATATTTCGCTGATTGCACCGCTGGCTTATCCGGCATTTATTTGGCTGATGGAGAAGGCACATCTGTTGATTACGGACAGCGGCGGAGTTCAGGAAGAAGCACCGAGTTTGGGAAAACCGGTACTGGTAATGAGAGATACTACCGAAAGACCCGAAGCAGTAACTGTCGGAACGGTTATTTTGGTCGGCACGGTCAAAGAGAAAATAATCTCTGAAACTGAACGTTTGTTAAATGACGAACATGCTTATCATCAAATGAGTAAGGTAATCAATCCTTACGGAGACGGAAAAGCAAGTGAAAGAATTGTAGAATTTATAATGAAACAAACCGATGAGTTATAATCCTGAAGTGGTGACAATAGGTCTGGGGTATATCGGATTGCCCACCTCTGCGCTGATTGCACAAAATAATATCAAAGTTTTCGGAGTTGACATCAGTCCGAATGTTGTCAACACAATCAATGAGGGCAAAATTCATATCGTAGAGCCCGATTTGGATACTGCAGTGGCAGCAGCTGTAAAAAATAATTTTTTGAAAGCCGGTTTGAAACCCGAAACTGCAAATGTATATCTGATTGTAGTTCCAACCCCCTTCAAGGGTGATCATGAGCCCGATATATCTTATGTACAGGCAGCAACAGAGACCATTATTCCATATCTGAAAATGGGAGATCTTTATATCATTGAATCAACCTCACCGGTCGGAACAACCGAAAAGATGCAGGAGTTGATTTACACCAGAAGGCCCGAGTTAAAAAACAAAATCTTTATGGCTTACTGTCCGGAAAGAGTGCTTCCGGGCAATGTAATGTACGAACTCGTCCATAATGACCGTGTGATTGGCGGAGTTGACGAGACTTCAACCGGAAAGGCTGTAAAATTTTACAGTCAGTTTGTAAAAGGAGAACTGCACAAAACAAATGCAAGAACTGCAGAAATGTGCAAACTGGTTGAAAACTCATCTCGTGATGTTCAAATTGCATTTGCAAACGAACTTTCACTGATTTGTGACAAAGCCGGAATCAATGTTTGGGAACTGATCAGACTGGCAAACAAACATCCGAGAGTCAATATTCTCCAGCCGGGTTGTGGTGTAGGCGGTCACTGTATAGCAGTTGATCCTTATTTTATCGTTTCCGATTATCCGATGGAATCAAGAATCATCGGTAAGGCCAGAGAAGTCAACAATTACAAATCATTCTGGTGTGCAGAGAAAATCAATCAGTCAAAAAAGGAATTCCAGCTGAAATACAATCGCGAGCCAAAAATTGCACTAATGGGTCTTGCGTTCAAACCGAATATTGATGATCTGAGAGAATCTCCCGCCAAATACATTGTCCAACGGGTCTTGCAAAATGCAAATGATGAAGAATATTTTATCGTTGAACCCAACATCAAAGAGCACAATATCTTTAAGCTGACCGATTACAGGGAAGCTGTTGAAAAAGCGGATATCATTGCTTTTTTAGTTGCACATCGGGAGTTTTTTGAATTAAATATTTCTCCCGAAAGAACAGTCTTGGATTTTTGTGGAGTAAAAAGGCAGTATTAAATATAGTTCAGCTTAACAGAGGGATTTCGTATTTTTGTAAAAGCTTTTATTTTATAGATTATGAAATCCTTTACTTTTCTTTTGTTTTCCTTTTTGGTTAATGTATCTCTTGCTCAATTTAAATACCCTTATTTTCAGAATTTTGAGAGTAATTTATTTTACGAAAATGGCTCTACCGGGTTAGATGAAAATAATAGTTTTGAAAAACTTATAGTAAAGTAAGTGTGAAAGTTTTAATTGTAAATCCACACATGAAAATCGGAGGAATATCAGCTTCATTGTATAATCTGGTTGATATTTTAAACAAAGAAAAATCTGCTCACGAAATAGAGTTATTTTTGTTCAATCCTGTCTTAGATGATAAATACAAGGATCTGGGAAATAAAACAAAAATTCATTCTACCTTTCTATTGAGTTGCCTATTTATAAACTTTAAACAAGCAAAAGACTTTTATAACCTGCGCAGGTTATCGGTCTATATTATTGTTAAAGCAATTGAAAGAATTATGGGCACTAATTTTCTAAGGAAATTGGTCATTCATAACACTCTTTTTAGAATGCAATATGATGTTGCAATTTCATTTTCAAATGATATTCCCCTAAACCATGTTTTTTTAGGTTCAAACTATTTTGTTCAGAAGGTTGTAACTGCAAAAAAGAAGATTGCTTGGATTCATAATGACATAGATCGGTTAGGTATGACCAGAGATTATATCTTGCAAGAATATGCTCGTTTTGACAAGGTTGTAAATGTTTCGAACAGCTGCAAGAACCGGTTTGAAGAATTGGCTCCAGAATTTATTTCCAAATCATGTTTGTTGGGAAATTACATTGATGGTAACTCTTTGCGAATTAAAGCTGATGAATTTAATCCTTATAAAGATGAAGTTCAAATGGTAAAAATCGTTACAGTTGCAAGGATAGATAACCAACAAAAACGAATTGACAGAATCCTGAAAATTTCAAAAAGACTGATTGAAAAAGGAATTGAGTTCAAATGGCATATAATCGGCAATGGACCGGATCTAAACACTTTATTAAAAGAAAAAGAGATTCTTGGGGTTAATAAATATGTGGTTTTTGAAGGTTATCAACCCAATCCTTTTCCATATATCAAAAATGCTGATATTTTTGTCCTGACATCTTCTTATGAAGCACAGGGAATGGTACTCAGCGAATCCTTACTTTTAGGTACACCGGTTGTTACAACGAATTTTCCGGCTTCGCTTGAGTTTGTTCAAAATGAAAAAAACGGGATTATAGCTGAAAACAGTACAGAGTCACTGTTTGAAACCCTTCTGGAATTGTTAAATAATAATTCAAAATTGAAAGAACTGAAACAAAATCTTTCTGGAAACGATTTTGGTAGTTTGGCGAATGATTTCTTGCTTAAATTTGAAAAAATAATTCACTTTTAAATGTCTATTAAGCAAAAAGCGATAAAAGGAGTCAAATGGACCACTCTCAACACGCTTATTCTAACAATTTGCACATTGTTGAAGATTTCAATTCTCGCGAGGCTAATAGACAAATCAGATTTTGGACTGATGGCCATTATTACCTTTGTAATGGGCTTTGTCGACTTGTTTATGGACATGGGAATCAGTATTGCCATTTTGCATAAACAAAAAATTTCAAAAAATGAATATTCAAGTTTATATTGGATAAATTTTATTTTTTCGATTGCGGTTTATTTGATTATATTAGTAATTACCCCATTTATAGCTGATTTTTATGATGAGGAAATATTGAGAAAACTTATTCCTCTCACAGGTGCAAGCATTATAATTGTTGCGATTGGCCGACAATTTAAAACCATTTTACAGAAAGATTTAAACTTTAAAAGGATTGCTGTTATTGAGATTATTTCCGCAGTTATTTCACTGGTTGCAGCTGTGGTTTTGGCCATAAAAGAATTTGGTATTCTGTCTTTAATTTATTCATTGCTGTTGAATTATATCATCGTTAGTTTTGCCTATCTCATTACCGGTTTCAAAACACATCCGATCCAATTTCATTTTAAATTTAAAGAAACCAAAAGCTTTTTAAAGATCGGAATTTTTCAGGTAGGCTCCCAGATTTTAAATTACTTTAACAGAGATTTGGATATTTTATTGATTGGTAAATTTTTTGGAGCCGAAGTTTTGGGGGGCTACAGCCTTGCAAAACAACTGGTATACCGACCGGCTCAGATAATTAATCCGATTCTGACTCAAGTAGCCTCACCCGCATTGGCAAAAATTCAGAGTAATTTGCATGTTTTGAAAGAGAACTATTTAAAGCTGATTAATTTGGTTTCATCGGTCAACTTTGTTGCATATTTATTGATTTTTATTTTTGCACCGATTTTGGTTCAATTATTCTATGGTAATAACTATTCGGAAATTGTGCCGCTGGTCAGGATTTTGAGTATTTATATGTATGTCAGAGCCCTCGGAAATCCTGTGGGCAGTCTTGTTGTTGCGACAGGAAAGACACATCTGGAATTTTATTGGAATTTGTTTACATTAATTATTATGCCTGTTCTAATTTTCATTGGAGCACAGTATTCAACAACTTGGATTGCAATCCTGATTACATTGGGAATGATTATACTGGTTGTTCCCAGTTGGTATTTTTTAATACGAAAGATGATTCCCGCTTCTTTAAGTGAATTTATATTTTCTTTGGTCCCAAAAAGCAATTATGCCGAAATTCGCAGATATATTCAAAAAAAGTAACATTATGAAATGGGTTATTAATTTTTTCCTTTTATTGGTTATAGGATTATGCAGTTTAAACTGTCAGAAAAAAGAAGATGTGGCGTATAATTCTGCAATAAATATTGACTCTCAAATTTCACATGATCTAAATCTTCCGAATTGGGGCCCCTATACAAAAAAGTATGTCGGGATTTCACACATCCCCAATATTGATCAGGGATTAAGATATGACCTGAGTGTTTTCCCAACCATTTATAATCAGGAGGCTACTCCACCCGACGTGCTGAAGAAAGGAAATTTCTTTATCTGGGAGGCCGCTCCAAATTTAAAATATTATTCATACAGACACGAGTTGGAATGGAAAGATCGGGTTTATGCGGACATCTCCTATTCATTTGCGAATGAAGATTCGAGATTGATTACAATGAATCTGATTAACAATACTGATATTGAAAAGACAATGTCGATTCATATGGTTTCTTCAATGCACTTCCCTCCGTTGGCTCCTCACAAACCAGAAGATGAGATCTTAATTAAAAAAATAGAATTGCCGGAAAATGGGATCTGGATTGATGGTCTGGATTATAAAACTTATACATATAAAAATCCGGGACACAGAAATCAGCTGGCCTATGACGGAATGCTGAGAGGAGAAGTTCGGGAGAACGGTCAAATAAATGGAAATGGAATTGAATTTGCAAAAAGTAGAGGTGACAAAGTTATATATGAATTTGATATTCCTAAAAACCTGGCAGAACCAGTACTTTATATTCGATATAAATCAGATTCCGAAAATGATACCGAAGTTGGGGTTTCAGGAACAGTCAGAACTTCCTTTAAATTGACATCTTCAAATCAATATACCTTTATCAAAAAAGAATTGGGGAAAATCACAGATAAACATGTCATCATGGAATTTGAAGCTCAGTCGGGCAATAGAGTGGTTATTGACGGATTTGCAATAATTAACAAGACAGATGACGACTTGGTTAAAGTTTCAAATGTGGAGTGGAATCCTGTGCCTGAGGTTATTGATAATCAGGAAATGAGTAACTCAATCATTTTAAAATATAAAAATTCAGATATTTATTACGGTCTGTATTGGGACCAGCCGAATTCTCAAATAATTGATTTCAAATTAAAAGATTTGCCTTCAGATTTCAACACAAATTCATCAGTTGGAATTCAGGATCAGGAAAAAAAATCAGAAAATGGATTTCTGAAAGATGTTGTGCTTTCACCGATTAACGTTCCATCAAATTCAATTCAGACAATTCATGCTTATATAAGTTCAGGAACTTTGGATCAGGTAAGAGAGAATCTTGCAAACATTAAAAACCTGAACTTTAATGAAATTAAAGAAGAGGCAAAAAGCAATCTTCATAAATTTAATGTGGTTCCGGATGGAGAAAAATATCTTTTCAGTCAGGAAAGAATGTCAGCTGTGCTGCTGAGTAATATTGTTTACCCCATTTATACTCAAAATCAGTACATCAGACATTCTGCGCCCGGGAGAAAGTGGGATTGTCTTTATACATGGGATTCAGGCTTTATCGGTATCGGACTCAATCAACTCGATACCCAACGGAGCATTGAAAATTTAAATGTATATTTAAGCGACCCTCTGGAGCAGTCTGCTTTTATTGACCACGGAACACCTCTTCCCGTCCAATTTTATCAGTTTTTGGAAATTTGGAATAAAACCCAATCCAAGGATTTTCTTGCTGAAGAATATCCAAAGTTGAAATACTATTATGATTTTCTTTCCGGAAAAATCGAAACATCGACCACCAATAATCTAAAATCGGGTTTAATCAGAACTTGGGATTATTTTTATAATTCGGGGGGTTGGGATGATTATCCCGCCCAACAATTTGTGCACGAAAACAAACTGACTAAAAAAGTAACACCTGTTATCAGTACCGCGCATCTTATTCGAATCGCCAAGATCATGAGACTTGCCTCTCGTCAACTTCAGATCAAACAGGATTTTGAAACTTATCAAAATGATATTGATAAATGGGCAGTGGCACTGAATCAATATTCCTGGGATGATGATTCAGGGTATTACAGTTATGTAATTCATAATGAAAGCGGGAATGCAGAAGCAAAACTTATGTTTGAGAATCACGCAAACTATAATATGGGATTGGATGGAATCAGTCCGATTATATCAGGAATCTCAAATAATCAGCAGATTCTTAAAATGATGGCAAACCTGAAGACAAAAGGAAAGATTTGGTCTGATGTGGGTCTTTCAACAATAGACCAATCGGCTCCTTATTATAATAAGGATGGATACTGGAATGGCCATGTGTGGATGCCCCACCAATGGTTCATCTGGAAATCAATGCTTGATTTGGGTGAGGATGACTTTGCTTTTGAAATTGCTGATACAGCGCTGAATCTGTGGAAAAAAGAAACAGAGGACACATACAACAGCAATGAGTACTTTTCAATTGAAACAGGGAAGGGCAAAGGATGGTATCAGTTTGGCGGATTATCTGCACCGGTATTATCCTGGTTCAGCTCTTATTACGAAATAGGGACGTTCACAACAGGATTTGATGTATGGATTATGGAAAAGGACTTTAATAAAGATTTTAATGCGTTTGAAGCCCGACTCAGGCTTCTGGAATTAAACAATAAGCCTTTTACTGTACTGTTATGTCTGAATCCCGAATTTAATTATGACGCCTATTGGAATGATCAAAAGGTCAAATCAGAACAAATAAACAAAGGTACCATCAGTATAACATTGAAAAGAGACTCAGAAATTGGGAATTTAAGAGTTGTCAAAAATAATTGAATCATATATGAAATTTCAAATTAAAAATTTTTCATTGGTCTTATTTATACTTTTTTTAAATTTTTCTTTTGCACAGAATTTGAAAATTCCATATTATGAACCTTTTGAAAATTATTCATTTACTAATAATTGGCAAATACAAGAACAGGAATCGAGCAGAATTGAAATTGAAAATTTTTATGACTTTTATTCAAATTCACTTGTAATTACTGTAGAGGGAAATGATCACCCTTCAATGAAAGTAACTACAGATGGCAGAACCAGATCGGAAATTGCACTTCTGAATCATCAAATTAAAAATAATGATGAATATTATTACAGTTGGGACATTTTCTTACCGGCAGATCAGGTATTTACAAAGAATTTATTTTCTTCCGAAGATAACTATTATGTGATAATGCAGTGGCATGAGACAGGAGAAGGGATTCCTACTTATTGTTTGAAGGGCGATGATATAAGAAAAGTAAGAGCTTTTCCTGTGTCTTTAAGATTAGTTCCCGGATCTCTCAGTCAAGACTCAAGAATGGATCTTCATTTAAAATATGGCACAACCTATGGACCGGGTAATTCTAGTAACGATGGAGATATATGTCCACAGGACCCGTATTCAAGAGGATATCGGGAATATATCATTAGCAAAGCAATCAAAATTGGAGAATGGAACCATATTGTAACGCAGATCAAATGGAGTACTGTTGGCGATTCTGCATTTATTCGAATGTGGATAAACGATTTGCCAATCATAAATGACAGAAGCATTGAACAATATAAAAGAAAAGGTGTAAACGCTGATTTGCGGCTAGGCAGTGAAAATTCTCAGGCATCAAAACTTGGTGGAGTTCCCTTGCTATATACACGCGTGGAAAACGGAATTGAAATTATTGAACAGAACTATCAAAAATTAGGTCACTATAGAAAAAACTATGATTCAGACAATACTATCCTCATTGATAACTACCGAATCACAACCGAATATCCACCCAAACCTTTTACAACTTCTTTGATAGATAAATTCTGTAACAAAGAATTACCGCCCGGTCAGGAATATAAACTCGAGGCCTATGAAATTGCTCCTTCGAACTATTATACCTTCAATTTTAAAGATGAAGCAAAGAAACAGATCAACGAAATCAAGAGCTTCAGTAATTATATTGATTTAACAAATCAGGACTGGGTAAGAGCCAATGATAAGTATGAAGTCAGTGTGAGAGCTGTAAACCGGTTAAACAATGGCAGTGGGTTTGATTACGGCAGATCATGCAAGGTTCAGATACCGGAAAATACAAATTTGGAAGATTATTATAGTTCCAAATCAATTTCCAATCCTTATATAATGCGCCGAAACGAAACCATATATGCCTATCCGCTACCCGGCGCAACCGATTATTTGTTCAAGATAACCAATACACAGAATCCAGGAAACGAAATATGGATACCGGGAAACGGAAAGGACATAAATTCACTGAACCTGAGCAGAATTTCAGGAACAAAAGAAAATGCAACGTATCAAATAAGTGTAAAAGCAGCCCGTATGGAAAACGGAAAGGATATCTATTCACACTTAAATACAGGCAGGTCTGATTTTATTAAGGTTAAAAAGCCGGAAAAAAATTTAGACAAAAAAGTAAAGATTGAGTTGAATTCTTCAGCCGATTCTTTTCACATTCAATCAAAAACCAAGCTGAAAAACATTTACCTGATAAGTAATACCGGAGAAGTTCTTTTAAAATCTGAAGTT
>JACFND010000045.1 GCA_019455045.1 Flavobacteriia bacterium | reverse complement strand
AATCGAAATCGGAAACGGACTCTCGTCCGAGCAGATCGCAGAAAAACTATTTCTGAGTTATTATACGGTTGAAACCCATAAGAAAAATATTTTTCTCAAACTCAATGTAAAAACAACTGCCGAACTCATCAAAAAAGCAATGTTTCTCGGCATCATCAGATAAGCCTGTTTAAAAAATAATACAGTTCACCCAAACAGTCAAAAATTTGATTAATTTTAGACGGTAAAATGAAAATTTTTATGGAAAAAGAGTTAATCGATAAGTCAGATGTGAAAAATTATAATTTTCTGACTGTTGACGAAGGTTCGAGCAATGTAACCCGCGAAAAGCTGGAGAGAGCGCTTCGTTTGGGGAATGAATTCAAAGGAAAAACCAGAATAACCTTTCTTACCGACAAAGGTGCCAAGATGATTGAAACCACCGTCTGGACACTGACCGAGAATTATATTCAGATCAAGGGCAGTGTGTCGATTCCGCTCAGATCACTGATTGATCTGGAATAGAATCAGCGGATATTCTCCAATATTTTTTGAAGTTTTGCCTGCAGCAGATAATCCTGTTTTACCCTTTCCGAAATTGCTCTGTATTTCTGTTTGGTCAGATCGTTTTTCTCAAAAACCTTTTCTACATCTTCCTCAAGTTCGCTCTGGATTTTCTTAATTTTTGGCTGAAGTTTATCGTATTTGACAAAATCTTCCTCAGGAACATCAGGCTCGAACTCTGAATCCCTTGACTCATCTATCGCATGATATGTATCCAGATCCAAACCTTCCTTTTCAATCAGTTTTGCCATTTCATTTTGCGCCTTTGTATTGAGTTTGACCATCTGCACATAAGCTTTTGCAAAATTGTTCAAATCATAATCGGTGACCTCCTGGGCATTTGCGCCGGCAAAAACAAAAAATGCAATTAAAAATCCAATCCGTTTCATCGGTTTAATTTTTTCTGAATTATGGTCAAACATACGAATTTAGGTTCTATAAAGAAGTAATTTAAGTTGTAAATTTGCAGCCAAAATGAATCAAATACTGTGAGTGAAATGAAATTCGGTTTCAGGTTTTTCGTGATTTTTTTGATGCTACTGTCCGGTTTTTCGTCCTGCAAACAGGATGAAGATCTGACAGGCGATGACAGATTTTTGGGCGAATATTCAGGTTCGGTTTCCTATTCCGGTGTGGAAAATCAGGATTTTTCAGAAACAATCACAGTGACGGTCAGCAAAAGAGATCAGTATTGGAAACTTTCATTTACAAACGATATTCCGCCGATTGACAGTATACTTTTTGATTTGAGCCCAAACGGCGAAGTGATGCTCAACAAGGAAGCAGACGAAGAACATCTGATCCGAATCACCTCACATTCGCTACAGGTCGAATACACAAAAGACAGTGCGGTTTGGAAGGCACACTGTACAAGGGATTAATTCCTGAATTGCTCCTGATTTTTCGATTTAATTTTTCAGAACGCTGACCAGCTCGGCATATCCGACCGTTTTCTGTTCGCCGGTTTTCATGTCTTTTAGGGTTGCAGTATTGTTCTTCAACTCTTCTTCGCCGATGATGACCGTAAATTTCACATTCTTTTTATCGGCATACTGCATTTGTTTTTTCAATTTTGAACTGTCGGGATAAACTTCTGATCTGATTTGATTTTTTCTCAATTCTTTGACCAGTTTCATCGATTGTTCGGCTTCTTTCTCTCCAAAATTGATAAACAGTACATCCAAAGTATTTTGGATTGCATCCGGAAAAAGTTTCAGTTCATCCAAAACCAGATAAATCCGGTCGAGACCAAATGAAATACCGACACCCGAAAGACCTTTCAGACCAAAGATTCCGGTCAGATCGTCATAACGTCCGCCGCCGCCGATGGATCCGAGTTCAACATTTTTTGCTTTGACTTCGAAGATGGCGCCGGTATAATAATCAAGACCTCTTGCCAAAGTCAGATTCAGAATCATTTCGGCAGAATTTAAACCGATTGCTTCTGTTTTTTCAAATACAAAATTGAGTTCTTCAATTCCCTTCATCCCGATTTCTGAGTCTTTGAGGATGGTCGAAAGTGAATTTAATTGCTGTTTGTAATCGCCGCTCATGCTGAAAAGCGCAGAAAGTTTCTCAATTGAAGAATTGGGAATTCCTCTTTCGGTCATTTCCTGTTTAACTTTTTCCTCACCGATTTTGTCGAGTTTGTCCAAAGCCACTGTAAAATCGATCAGTTTGTCCTGAATGCCGGCTGCTTCTGCAAGTCCGCTCAAAACTTTTCGGTTGTTGATATGGATTTCAACCGGAACATTCAAATCAGTAAATGCTGCATCATAAAGCGAAACCAGTTCAACTTCCTGCCAAAGCGAATCGCTGCCGACCACATCTGCATCGCACTGCCAAAATTCGCGGTATCTTCCTTTCTGCGGACGGTCTGCTCGCCAAACCGGCTGCATCTGATAGCGTTTGAACGGAAAAGT
The DNA here is from genome assembly GCA_019455045.1 of Flavobacteriia bacterium. GTDB lineage: Bacteria > Bacteroidota > Bacteroidia > Flavobacteriales > Weeksellaceae > Moheibacter. Next base: position 17,912 of record JACFND010000045.1, on the reverse strand, counting down.
AATTTCGTTCTGATTTTGAACCACATAACGAGCAAAAGGCACCGTCAGATCATAACGAAGTGCTTTGTCGGAAATCTGAGAAGTCAGTGAATGACTGTTTTTTTCGGCGAGTAATTTCTCATCAGCTTTTGAAAGATAGTCACCCGAATTCAAAATTTTAAAAATCAGCCGATCGCCTTCTTCACCGTATTTTCCGGTCAAAGTGGAAAGGTTTTCAAAAGACGGAGTTTCCAATGGTGAATATCCGTACAGCTGAAACTGATGACGGATTTTCTCAATGATGTACTGTCTTTTGCTGACCTCCTCAGCCGAAAAATCCCGTGTTCCTTTGGGTGTAGAAGCTTTCTGAACTGACATAATTTAATTTTGTAAGTGCAAAGATGATGAATTATTGCGAAATTCAATCAAAACGAAGGCTCGGGTATTCGCCGAATCCTGTACTTTCCGAAAGATTTGATGATCTGAAAAAAATCAGCAGCTCTTCATCTTTTCACCATCACTTTCCTGGATTCACGGCTGTTGTCAGAATAATTGACGACCAATATATAGGTGCCGTCCTGATATTTTGAAACATCAACCGAATCATCTTTGAGTTTGATGTCGTTAATCAAAATTCTTCCGGTAATCGTATAAAGCGAAACCGATTCAATCTGTTTGTTTGATTTGATTTTCAAAAATGAATTGGCGGGATTTGGATACACTTCGGTTTTTGCCGGCACATTTTCTTCGAGCCCCATATTCGGCCATCTGTTTTCGGCATCGGGTCCGCCCCAGATGATGGTGGCGAGATAAGGATTGTCGATAAACGGATTTCGGTTGCCCTGCATATCTTCCAAAACCGTATTTCTCACAAATTCCTGTTCGGTTGGCGGATCATCAGCATTCCACTGCAGAAAGATGTCGGGCATTTCAGGATTGTAAGTATTTGGTCCGCTGCCGACTACATTTGCAGGTGTTCTTTCCAGATATCTGATCTGCATATACATCATCATTCTGGCAATATCGCCTTTCCATTCGTCGCCCGGATAAAATAATCCGTTGGAGTCGATATGCGAATTTCCTTCACCTGCTGCATATCTTCGGTTTGAACGGCTGTTGTTTTTCTGATTGTCGATTGCACGAATATGATGAGCATCCGATCCGGGACCGGTAGTTCCGAGATTCGGATTGCCGAGTGATTTTGGAAAAGTATGTTCTCTTACCCATTTTCCGTTGCAGTTACTGTTATGACAGCTTTCTTCTTTTGCTCTGGTCCGCTGATCCATCGGATTCTGACTGGTGTCATCAAAACCGTACAGCAATAGAACTCTGTCCGGATTTGTCGGATCAAGATCTGTCTGCAGCAGTGCATCCCAGACTTCGGGTGTATAAACCAATTCGTGCTGATGGGTGGCAATGACCAGTGCACTGAGTTCCTGCTCGAGTTCAGCCCCTGTTTTTGTAAAATCAATTCCTAAATAATAATCGGGAATTTGAGCCATCAGCTGAAAGGGGATCAGCAACAGCAGATAAAACTTTCTCATCGTTTTAATTTTATAATTGCGAAAGGAACATAATTAATTCATTCAATTACGTTAAATCGCAATAAACTTATTTACAGTTTTTTAACCGACAGCCATGCTGCAAATATTCCGACTGCGTTTGCCAAAATGTCAAAAACATCAAATGTTCTTCCCCATCCGGTCAGTTGCTGAAGTATCTCAATCAGTATTCCCGTCAGCAACGGTACCAGCCAGATAAGAAAATTCCTTTTCGTAAATGCGGAGAAGAAAAACAGCAGTGTGAAAATGAAAAACAGCAGAAAGTGGACAAGTTTGTCCTGATTTTCAAAACTGAATTTTTCAAACCAACCCGGCGACTCCGACTGAATCAGATCAATCGGCAGCAGGGTGAATAAAAACAGCAGGGGTGTATAGACACAAAACAGGAGTCTGAAGAAACCGTGGCCTCTGTCAGCCGGTAACTTCCTGATATCCATTTGCATCCAAAAGCCCATCCAATTCAGATGAATCCTTGATTTCTATTTTTATGATCCAGCCGTCGCCATAAGGGTCTGAATTTACTTTTTCGGGTTCGCCCTCAAGCAATTCGTTGACCTCTGTAATTGTTCCGGAAACAGGCATAAACAAATCCGAAACGGTTTTTACCGCTTCGATAGATCCAAAAATATCGCCGGCAGCCACCTCGTCTCCTTCCTGAACCGAGATGTCCACATAAACGATATCGCCAAGCTGATCCTGAGCAAAATCGGTGATTCCGATATATGCGGAATTTCCGTCAACCCTTACCCATTCGTGGTCGTTACTGTACTTTAAATCCTGTGGAGTGTCCATAATCTCTTTTATTATTTTTTACAAATTTACTAATTTCCAAATGAAAGTGTCAGACTCAATCCGGCTCTGATGGTTGAGATCGGGTAGGCGGTTGAAATTTTGTATTTCGATACCATCTGATCCCAGTAAAATTTCAAATTTAAATTCTTGCTGAAGTCATAATCTGCAGAGAATTGAAGTGTCAGCAGTTTTTGTCCGCCGGTCACCTGAGAATCGCCTTCCAGTATTCTTCTGATTCTGGTTTCGCTGTCTCTGAGTCTTGCGTCCAGTCTGAAATTCATATCTCCTTTGAAGGTTTTGTTTTTGCCCTGATATCTCATTCTGAATTTCAAATCGTGAATCACATAACCCATTCCGAGTACGTATTCTGTTCCGTAATCTTCGGTCATCGTATAGTTGCTCATGCTCATCGAAATCATACGGTCGCGATTGTACTGTGCTCTGACCTGTACATTGTTTCTCAGCGTCATGTCAACACCGATCAGCGGTGAGAATGATTCAATCATATTGACTGTACCGTAGATATTTTTGGTGTAGAAGTTATCATTCATATCCCTTCCGTACGGATCCATAAAGAAATTCGGGTTTGACTGAATTCCGTTGACGGTATAGGAAGACAGATAGGAATGTGAAATTTCAAAAGTATTGAAGATACGGCTGATCATCGGTATATTGGTCAGACCGGTATAAGTAATCGTCCAGTTGGGCAGCGGAATTCTTCGGTTGTAGCCCAATCCTGATTTTTTCGGATTTCTTCCTTCAATCGCAGAAGTGAATGCCGGAAGCAATACATCATAATTGCCCAGTCCGTATCCTTCATAATATCCGTCGCCGGTCGGTGACATTCCGTTTGCCATACCCAGTCTTTCGGACATGACTTTTGTGTTTTCAATGAATTTTTCAAACATTCTGTCGGGACTCATAAATGCAGTCGAAATCGCAATATTGCTGCTGTTCAGCGACCGCTGCATATCGAGATAGGTCGAAACCGGATTGTCATAAGTCCTCAGGTTGAACGCATGTTCTGTACTTCTGAAAGTCGATGAACGTTTTGCGGTCAGATCGATTCTCAGATTCGGATAGGGTTCAAGCGTCGAATTTGCATTGAAGTTTGTTCCTCTTGTAATTTCATACGGTTCGAGCAGTTGTTCGCTTCTGGTCACCCAGTCGTTGCCCGATTCGATCAGTCTTCGTTTGATGTCGAATTCGGTACCGAAAATAAATCCTGCACCCGGATTGCCGCCCTCTTTTCCAAATCCGAAGAAGTTGGGTTCGCCAAGGATACCCGGAAGGATTGCGCCGTTGGTCTGGTTGTAATTGAACTGGAATCGTCTGATGCTCGATATCACCATCCATGCATAATCCTGGCCTCTGAATTTGTTTTTGAATTTATGCGGTTTTTTGATTCTGTTCAAAGCTTTTAGCGTCATTCCGTCATAAGCTCTGGAAAGTGAATCAATCTCTCTTTTTCTTCCTTTACGGATTGAATCCATTTTTTTGTAACCTCTGAATTCAGTATAAAGTTTTGGCAGATCAAAATCACCAAGCATATTGATGTTGCTCGAATTTTGTGCAATGTTCCCCAATCCCTGTCCGCCCGTGTTCGGTGCATTCAGATATACGGTCGAACGCGCCTGCCAGTTGTAATTGGTGGTGATACCGATTTCAAAATTTGTCCAGCTCATATACGGGAACAACGAAATCGGAGTCTTCCAGTTCAGCTGAACCTGCTGATCGTAATTTACCGGTCTTCCGACTGTAAACAGTTTGTTCCAGATCAGTGCTTTGTCTGCATATTCAAAATCGGCACCGTCGTTCAGTGTTCTTGTTGCCGAGGTATAATCCAGACGAAGCGATTTGGTCAGATCAAATCCGACATTGTACTGCCACGAGAACAGGAAGTTGTTGCTGAATGCAACCGGAAAAATATTTTGAGGACCGCCAAAGAATGCATTGATGTCTCTGTATTGTCTTTCGGTATAAACCCTGTCAATGTCTGTTCTGAACGACAGTCTTGCCGGCAGCGGATTGATGTTGAATTCTTTCAGGAATTTCAGATATTTCGCAGATTTGGCAGTGTCGTTTACGGCTCTCCATTCTTTTAACGGATACATATATTTCGCAGGGAAGCTGTAATTGTAATTCAAAGTTGTCTTTAAATTCTTTGACAGATTGTATTGGGTATATACGTCTCTGTTGTAAGCATCCGCATACATAAATGAAAGTGCAAAGTTCGAAACATCATAGAATCTTGCCGGTTTGTTGTTTGTTTTGACCTTTCTGATGTTGCTGAACGCAAATGATTTTTGCTGTGAATAGGTTCTCACCACATCTTTCAGTTCATCTTTTCTCGGGTCTTCGTCAAACAGTACGTCATTGTCGAGCGGATTGTATTTCGGATCTGAGAACTGTTCGCTGAAAGTCACATTCAGCGGAATTTCCATTCCCCATTTCTCAGGCATAAATTTGTCAAGTTTCAATTGTGCATTGACTGCATACGCCTTGTTGTCCTCCTGATTTCTCTGACTCGGTCCCTGATCGATTGCACCAAAACCTGCCGAACTGATGCTTCCCGATAGCTGTACCTGTGCAAAATCGCCCAAAGTCAGACCCAAACTTGCCATTGCCGCATAACCGCCTTCGTTGTCGATTTCGCTCAATCTCAATTCATTTACCCAAACCAGCACTTCTTTGTCCTGCTGATTGGTCGATCTCAAACCGATCATCACTGAAGTCACACCGCCGAGCGAAGGACGTCCTTTCACATAGATGATTTTGTTCGGATTTGCCTCATCCGGAACAAAAATGTATCTGTCGGTCGGATTTGCATTTTCATCCAAATCTCTTTCTTTTTTCGCATCGACAAAGAAATCGGTATTCAAATCGACTTTGTTTTCTTCCGGCCAAATTCTTTCCGGATTTGTATCGGGTGTCTTTGCGGTATATTTCAACGGGATTTCATATTCGTAATAGTTGTCCGAATAATCACTTCCCAAACGGATAAACAGTTTTGTGTTTTCGTCTATGCTCTGGTTGTTCACATCCAGCAGGTTTTCTGCATGGACAAACATTTCAAGTCTTTTGTATCTTCTCAGATCCAGATTTGTATTTTTATAAACCGCTTTGGTCGGACTTGCCGCGCTCAGTTTGGTTTTCAACAGCATTGAAGCTTCGTTTTGCGACTGATAGCCGGTTGTTCCCTGGAACTGCTCTCTCTGGATTCCCGGAGGCAGTACGTAAGGAGGAACATTGGTTGAATTTTCTTCGATATTCACCTGACCGATTTCAAGATTTCCGATGAATTCATCCGGATCTTCACCTTCTTCAGATGAAGTCGATCCCGGAATCGGATACAGTTTTTTCGGATATCTTCTCCAGTTACTTCTTACCAGATCCATGGTTCCAAAACGGAGGGTGGTTTCCTGTGTAAATCCTCTCATCAGGACTCTCATAAAACGAACCGATGTCAGTACGCTTTTCGCAGTTGAAAGCTGATCTTCTGTAACCAGATCAGGAATTCCGTCTCCGTCGATATCGGTATCAAATCCATCCACCGGAATTCTAAACTGATACCAGGTGGTGTGTCCGGTCTGACCGTTGGGCAGATCCACATCTACTTCTTTGGTTGCAACGATAAAATTGCTTGCGTTAGTCGCCAGATCGGTCGGGCTCAGCTTAACAGTGTACTGGTTGTACAATTCGGTCTGATCCAGGTTATAATCGAGGTTGATGTCCTCAGCATCGGGCTGCATGCTGTATGACTCCATCTGATTGTCTGTCGAGTTGTTGCCCTGTGCACCCTGATAATATCTGTATCTGCTGGTGATCGAACCTGCCTGAGGTGTTCCGTCCCAGCGTCCGTCCAAATAATAAAGATAGTTGTCAGAAGCCGGGTCGTTATCGTTTGTAATCGGGTTGATATTTGAAATACCGTATGCAGCAGCTTCTTCCTGATCGTTCAAACCGTTGTAACCCAAATCCTGTTCTTTTCTTGCCTGACCTTCGGTTTCATACGCATAAATCACCGGATAATTCTGAGGCTGTTTACCCCAGTTGGTTTCCGAAACAGCTGCACCGTTGCCCGAATGTGGCATACCGTTTTCAAACATCATTTCACCGTCTTTCAGTATGTCTTCAGAAACACTACCCATCTGGATTACAAGCTGACCTTCGCTTCCTGTTCCGTCCGCATAAGGATCCATCATCCAGAATTCAAGATATTCGATATTTGAATCAATAAAATTGGTTACCGAGATCGGACGCATGGTGCCGCCCCAGTCCTTGGTGTCAACCGCCGTCGGATTGACATTGTAAGGCCCCAGGAATTCCGGATAGAAAGTCATGTCAAAAGTACTGATGAAATTGACCGTCCCTGCCATCACATCGCGCTGGTCAAAGAGTTCTCTCAAACCGACTCTTCTCACTCTGTGCTGTGACAATTCAGAATTTGTAATTCCTGAAGGCGCATTACCGCCAATTCCGTAAAATCTCGGATCGATCTTGTACCACGACATCAGTCTTCGCCCGTTGCCGTACGAAAGATCATCATTTTTTGTTCCGTTCGGGAAATACGGATGGACATCTCCAACCATACCCGCCGGTTTTCCGGGCACACTCGCAAGTCTCCACGAAGGCGCATCCATCAGACTGATTCTCGATTGTGAATCATCAAAATCATCGATGTAGGAATGTCCGCCGGTTGCACTGTTTTGTCCGGGCATCAGATAAGCGCCTTCTGCACTGAAGGTGATTTGTGAAATCTGGTCGGTTTTGATTCCCGGAATTTTGTTGGTCAGACGCGTCAGGAATTCAGACTCGCCCGTATATTCTGTATGCAGACCGAAGATGGTGTTGCTCACCGGTTCCGATCCAAACTGTACCTTTTTGCTGACCGGTCTTTCCTGATAATTGACAATGGTACCGCCGACCAGGAATCTGTCAGAGAAATGATGATCCACATTCAGTCCCATGAATCTCTTTTTCTGCATATTGAAGGTGGACTGATTTTCAAGACTGATATTGATCGGAACACCCGAATTTTTCAACTGCTCATTCAAAATCGTAACCTGTCCCAACTGATAGTCAACCGTATAGTCAACGCCTTCAATCAGTTCCATTCCGTTTGCGGTTACTTTTACCGAACCTTCGGGAACATTGAATGCACCCAGCGGAATTCCGCCTCCGATTTCACCTTTGTATCTTCCTTCCAGACTGTAGCGCTGTGCCAGTTTTTCGGCACTCAGCGTATTTGGCAGCTGCCGGTAAAGCTGATTAAATACATAAGGTGAGTTGGGATCTCCCAGTTTGTTTGCCAGATAACTTCCGAACGGTTCGACCGATGTGAATATAATCGCACCCTGATAAGAGTTGACCGTTATGCCTTCCAAAAAGTCAAACAAACCGTCGCCGTAATGACCGTTACCGCTCAGCTGAAGATTCCCGTTCTGATTCAAACGGTCCATATTCAATACCTGAAGCAGTGTCTGGTCTGCCACCGCTGTATTGGGCAGATAATTGATCACGCCCGACGAATTCGCGCTGTTGTCTTTGAACTGAACGTTCATGATAAAATCTTCAGGCGAAATCGACAATGCATTGATCGAATAAATATTTTTCATCATCAGATCCCACATGGGCGAACCTGTATTGACGGTTGTATTTGGTTTGATTAGTTTTGTAATCAGCACCTGATTTTGTTCATCCGACATTTCACCCACTTTGTAGATGATTCCGGGTGTGCTGTTTCTTGTGTATTGAAATGATACCGCCAGCAGGTCTTCACCGTCCACCATCGGCTGATTCAGTGAGATGTAACCGAGTGAAGGATAGAAAGTATATTCGCTCGGATTCAGTTTTCTTACGTTTTCATTGACCAGATAATGTTCACCGTCCTGATAAGATTCACCGTTGTACATATATCCGTTCATAATCGATCTTGCCGAGCTGGCTTCTCTGATTCCGGGTGTATTGCTGAGCTGGTTGTACAGCTGACCGTTGGTTGGCGCAGCTCCGTTTTCACCCAAATCTCTCAAAGCGAGTACCGATCTTCTGAATTCCTGATTGGCTGCTCCCTTGTCGATTCGCCAAACTTCAAGACGTGTGATTACAATATCGCTTGAAATTTGAGGATAATTCACCAATGCACCGTCATAAGAATTCCTGAAAAATTGTCCGAGGAAGAAGTGTCGGTTGTAATCGTAATTTTCTGCGTAAACCTTGTATTCGGTCATCACACCGCCACCCTGAACCGTCAGATTTTTGGATTCAGAACGCTGTTCGGAAAATACCAGACTCACATCTGTGTTTCCGAATCTCATATCTGTTCTGACACCAAACAGTGACTGTGCACCGCTGATCAGCGATGTATTCAGCGGCATGCTGATGTTTCCGACTTCAATGTTTTGAATTATGTCGTCCTCACCGCCATCTTTCATGTTCTTCCACTGAATCTTCATTTCATTTTCAAAACCGAAACCTGCCTGGGTGTCATAATTTGCTTTGAGCTGAAGGTTTTCACCGATCTTACCCAAAACGCTCATCTGAATCCGCTGTCTCAGGTCTATGGTCATCGTATTTCTGTTCTGTGGCAGCAGTTGCGGATTGTCGATTTTCTGAATAAACAGACCGAGATCCAATTGTGCTGATCCCTGCGGAATCAGCTGAATTTCATTTCCGCCAAAAATTGATTCAAAAAGTTTTGATTTGATTCTCAGACTCGGCAGTATATTTCCGTCACCGCCTTCATCACCAAAGGTGTCGCTGCGGTACATTTCGTCAAATGCTCTTGATTTTTCCCTGAAATATGAATCCACATTTCTTTTCAAGATCAGATCAAGATAGGCCTGGCTCGACATATAAATCGGTTCGCCCACAATGATGTCGCCGATCTTCGGCCAGATGATGTATTGGTTTCCGACCGGATCATAAGTCACATCATAATTGATCTGATTGCTCAGATACAGTCCTCCGGTTTCGTTTGTAAAAGGCCAGATCAGTGTAGAATCTTCTTCTTCTTCCTCAGGTACCTGGGCATTTGCCAATCCGCCAAATAGAAAAAATAGGGCGATGATCGGAAACAGTCTTGTTGCTTTCGCTAAGTATGTCTTAAGTTTTTTCAAAGGTCACAGTCTTTTTAATGTTTCTTTTACCAGCACATCGGCCTCTGCATCCGGAAATTCTTTCAGGATAATTTCCAGAACTTTATCGGCGGTACGGGATGGAATTCCAAGTACCTCCAATGCAGATAACGCCTCAAATTTAGATTTATTTTTAGAATTTGTGTTAAATGAGCCAAAATTAAGTTCGTCGCCTTCCAATTTGTCTTTCAGATCAATGATGATCCTTTGCGCAGTCTTGGCTCCGATCCCTTTTATGGTTTGTAATTTCTTTGCGTCCGCACTCTCAATCGCGGCAATAATTTCTTCGGGTTCAAGCGAAGACAGCATCATCATTGCAGATGCAGGCCCGACGCCGTTGACCGAAATCAGTTTCAGGAAAAGCTCTCTTTCGTTTTTTGAATGAAAACCGTACAGAATCTGAGCATCTTCTCTGACAATCAGATGGGTGAATATTTTAATATCTCCTGTTTTTTCAAATTTTGAAAATGAATTCAGACTGATATTCACTTTGTAGCCGACACCTCCGCATTCAACAATGAGATGGGTCGGATAGGCCTCTGCGAGTTTTCCGTTCAGATGTGCAATCATTTTGTCCTCATTTGTGCATCCAAAACGGCTATGGTTGCAAGATTAACAATTTCACTGATCGTCGATCGCATCTGAAGAATATGGACCGGTTTGTTCATTCCCATCAGTATCGGTCCCACGACACGAGCGTCTTCGATTCCTCTCAGTATTTTGTAGGAGAGATTTCCTGAAGCAAGATCCGGAAATATAAATACGTTTGCTCTTTTTCCGACCAGTTTTGAGAATGGGAAATTTTTTGAAATCAATTCTTCATTCATCGCAAAGTCCGGCTGAATTTCACCATCGACCACCATATCCGGATAGGCTTTGTGAAGGATTGAAACCGCTTTGCTTACTTTTTTTGAAACCTCGGTTCTTGCCGAAAAATTCTCAAACGAAAGCATCGCAATCCTCGGTCTGATCCCGATTCCTCTGACGACATAGTCGGTCATTTTTGCAATTCTCGCCATTTCCTCGGCAGTCGGATTCGGATTGATGGTGGTATCCGCAAAAAACATGGGTCCTTTTTTGGTCAGCAGCAGCATCAGTCCGGCAACTTTCTGAACACCTTTTTCTGCACCGATGGTCTCAAGCGCAGGTTTCAAAGATGCGGCATAGTTTCTTGTGCTTCCGGTCAGGAATGCATCCGCTTCGCCTGCCTCAACCATCATTGAACCAAAATAATCGCGGTTGGTCAGTATTCTTTTTGCATTATAAAGCGTCAGTCCTTTTCGCTGTCTCTTTTTCCAAAGCATTTCAGCCAGACGGTTGACCTGTTCTTCATTTTCTTTTGCTTTCGGATCGATAATCGGTATATCGAGCTGAATGTCGTATTCTTTCAAAATCTCATTGACCGCTTCTTTGTTTCCGAGCAGTATCGGATGACCGATTCCTTCATCCTTAATAATTTGAGCCGCTTTCAGCACATTGTATTCTTCGGCATTGCTCAGCACGATGGTTTTCGGATCCTGTTTTGCACGGTTCTGAAGCATCCTCAGCAGTTTCAGATCGTTGCTCATACGGTTGAGCAGTTCTTCTTCATACACCGTCCAATTGTTGATCGGTTTTCTTGCAACACCCGAGTCCATTGCAGCTTTTGCAACCGCCATTGAAACGGTTGTAATCAGACGGTCATCAAATGGTTTTGGAATAATGTATTCACGTCCAAAACTCAGATTTCCGATTTTATAGGCGCGGTTTACGATTTCAGGTACCGGTTCTTTTGCCAAATCTGCAAGCGCTTTTACAGCAGCAAGCTTCATTGCTTCATTGATTTTTGTCGCCTGCACATCAAGCGCACCCCTGAAGATAAACGGAAAACCAAGTACGTTGTTCACCTGATTCGGATAATCGGAACGGCCGGTTGCCATGATCACATCGGGTCGGGTTTCAACCGCCAGATCGTATGCAATCTCAGGAACCGGATTTGCCATTGCAAAAACAATCGGATTGTCATTCATCGATTTCAGCATATCCGCCGAAAGCACATCTGCCTTTGAAAGACCGATAAATACATCACAACCTTTGACTGCATCTCCGAGCGTTTCAAGATCGGTTTCTCTTACAAAAGGTTTCTTTTCATCATTCAGATCTGTTCTTTTGTGATTGATCACACCTTTACTGTCACACATCAGTATCCTTTTCGGATCTGCGCCCAGCGCGATATAGAGTTTGGTGCATGCGATTGCAGCAGCGCCGGCTCCATTGACCACAAAACAGACTTCATTTATTTTTTTATCGGCAAGTTCGAGTGCATTGATCAGTGCGGCCGCAGATATGATTGCAGTTCCGTGCTGGTCGTCGTGCATCACCGGTATATCGAGTTCTTCTTTCAGTCTTCTTTCGATTTCAAATGCATCGGGCGCTTTGATGTCTTCCAGATTGATTCCTCCAAAAGTCGGTGCAATTGCTTTTACTGCCTGAATAAATTTCTCGGGATCTTTTTCATCGATTTCAATGTCAAAAACATCGATGTCGGCAAATATTTTGAACAGCAGTCCTTTTCCTTCCATCACCGGTTTTGCAGCTTTTGCGCCAATGTCGCCAAGACCCAGAACTGCGGTTCCGTTGGTGATGACCGCTACCAGATTTCCTTTTGCGGTGTATTTGTATGCTGCATCTTCATCTTTCTGAATTTCGAGACAGGGTTCCGCAACGCCCGGAGAATAGGCGAGCGCCAGATCTCTCTGGGTATCATGCGGTTTGGTCGGGATAACTTCAATTTTTCCTTTTCTTCCCACTTCGTGATAACGGAGCGCATCGATCCTCAGTTTATCATCACTTTCAACTTTCATACTTCCTTCTTTTTCAAGACGACAAATATAGGTAAGACAGCCGAAGTAATAAAACTTAGCTGCTTAAAATCTTGGACTTAATTGATGATATTAATCTCTTTCTTCTTTCGAGAAATCTGAGAAAGCGCATTCGACTTCAAACCGGATGTAATCATCTGATTCATCGGTGAAATCTTCAACTTCTCCTTTCCATTTCAGACAGAGCGTACCCGACTGGTCTTTGAAAAATGAAAGCGAATTGTTGTCAGATTCAAAATCGTCTTCAGAGAAATTTACATTGGTGTAATAAAACTCACTGATGTCTCCTTCCTCATCTTCAATTTCAGCATAGCACTGCGGAATTTCGATCGTATTTCCCGAAAGTTCATCCGTACTTTTAAATTTGACCGGAAAATCGTCAACCGACAGTATGACCTGCGGAAAATTGTTTTGAATGGCGTCATCCTCAACATGATCCAAATCGTCTGTTGAATGAATTTCTACCAAAAGCTGATACTGCTGACCTGAATAGACTACCTTGCAAAAACACTTTTCAACGTAGTAAACAAAAGTTTCTTCCGGGTGGAAGAATTTGATGGTTTTCATTTGAGAATTAAAAACTTAAAATTTTTTGGCGAAGATAAAAAGTCTTGTGAAATTTTCAAATAGCCTTTTGTTTTTTAAAATAATTCTGATTTAGCTGTCAAAATTCACAACTTTCAACCGTCGGTTGTTTGCTGCTCAATGATTTTAATCGTTTATATTTGTGTGTTAAAATTAAAAAAATGCCTGACATCAAAGTCACCATCATAGACAGAGAAGGAATCACTCACGAAATTGACGCACCGACAGATATGTCGATGAGCATGATGGAAGTGGTCAAAGCTTATGAACTTGCAGAAGAGGGAACTTTCGGGACCTGCGGCGGAATGTGTATGTGTGCTTCCTGTCAGTGTTATGTCGAATCCGATGATGTGGAATTAAACGAAATGGGTGCAGAAGAGGATGCCATGCTGTCCGAAGCTTTCAATGTAAAGGAAAACAGCCGGCTGAGCTGTCAGATTCCGGTCACAGAAAATCTGGAAGGACTGGTGTTGAGAATTGCGCCGGAGGTGTGATTTAATACTGTTTTCGGTTTGGGTTAATCACAGAATTTGGAAGAAATGATTGATAAAACAATAGATAGTATTAAAGAAAAATAATATGGGAATAATACTTGAATTGTTTGAAATAATTGGACTGTTTGTCAGATGGGTTTTTGAAGACAGATTTGGCTTTAGCTGGAAAAAATTCAAAGAACTTAATAGTGAACAGTCAAACAAAAATCTATTGTATGGTATCCTATCTTGTGCAATCATCGTTATTGTTATTTTAATATTTCAATTTTTATAGGAGCGAATAGTACAACCGTTCTCGCAAATTTCCAATCCGTGCTTTTTTAACCGCAATCTCAATAGTGCGAATTTGCTATCCACACATTTGCATTTCAATAAATTACACGAAACTTATCTCGCTTAAATCTTTGGCCAATTTGTGGATTCCATTTTCGATTTCAGCCATGCGGCGGTCTGAAACCGGAACAATTCCTTTGGTGTATTGTCTGAACAAGCTTGGATTTATTCCAATGTACTTTGCAAATTCAGTTTTATTGATCATTGAAAAATATTCAAAGAACTGATTGAAGTCAACCGCATATTCAATGGTTGAGTTTTTTAAATCTTTGGCCTCTTTTTTCATTCCTTTTTCGAGCAGATAATCAGTTTCGGCCTCGATTACTTCACTGATATTTTCTTTCAATTCGCTGAAATTACCGGCGACGGTTGCAATACCCGGATAATCCCCTGCATAAGCACTCAAACCGGTTCCGGTTTTTTCAATGGTGATTATTAAATTTTTCATCTTATTCTTCTTTATATCGAAACATTATTTTAAACCTGCTTTTTTCAAAATGTTTTCTTCGGTTACTTTGGCTAATTCTTTCGATCCGTGTCTCGGTACGCTGATCTGCCCTTCTTTGGTCGGGTGTCTGTACAAATCGTGATTTGCACCATTTCTGTGCAGATACCAGCCGTCCTTTATGAGGATTTTCAATAATTCGCTTACTTTCATACCGAATCTTTTTTAATCAGCCTATGCAAATATATAACATTTTTGTTATATAATTGATTTTACAATCAAACTTCTGATGTGTAGATTTGTAATTCCTGCCATTCTGCCACCGACCGAAATGACAGATTGTGTGGAAGTGGTGGAGTGTGGGATGGTTGGTGGGGACACCGGCCACAGGAAAAAAAACGAAATGGGTGCAGAAGAAAATGCAATGTTGTCAGATTCCGGTCACTGAAAATTTAGAAGGATTGGTGCTGAGAATTGCGCCGGAAGTGTGATTCATTCAATATTGGGGAAAGAAAAGTTCATCCCGATTTTGAATGTTTGATTATGCGGTAGGAAAATCGAGATGTTCTTTTTCTAAGTGGTTTGTTGTTCATGTTTTATTAATTGTAATTGTTTACCCTATGCTTGCAACGTATAGTTTTCATTAAAAGTTGTGGATGCTTTTATTTTCATATTTTTCCCGCTCGGTTGTTAAGGACATCAGCCAGTCGAGATACATATTTTCAGGCATAGCACGATAGCCCATTTTATGAATATGTGTGTATTCTTCGTTCATTTTGTCCATTAGTGCTTTTGCTTCCGGTAATTCCATAACGGCATTTATATCGGTTGTCAGTTTTTGCACCATAATTCTTTCAAACTGTTTTTTGTGGGTTTCGGCTTGCAATATCCACGCATTGGCAAAATACGGATAGATTTCGATTGCCTTTTGGGTGCATTTTAAAATGAATGAACCGTCATTGTCGGGAAAACTTCTTTGGTACGCTTGTCCCAAATCAACTAAGGTAAGAGCAATACTTTCTTTATTGTTCAATGCTTTCATAAAGACACCGTTGGTAACGGCATCCAAATGGATATAACCCGAAGCCATCAACCACCCGTCGTGCGGAAATATCCCCGTAGTCAACTCCGTATTGTACCAACCAACAGACTGTATGTTGTGTTTGATGTAAATATGATTTGGGGCTAATGCCAAATGAGCGGAAACGCCCAATTCTTCGGCTAATATCTTATAAAGATACGGTAAAGAATTGCAGTTGCCTTTATGGGTTTTGAGCAATTTTGATACAAACAGATTGGTTATATCCTCGTGACCGAATACATCTTCAAAATCATAAGAAAATGGTTTGTAGCTGTAAAGTGTATCATTGATGACAACAGGAATTACCTGCGACATCACACTAAACAGAGCGGCATATTTACTTACCTTTTCCTTGTCTTTCTCACCATAGTCAAGTTGTCTGCTTTGTATGACTGAATTACAAAGATGCGTTAGGGTTCTGATTTCTTTGTTGATAGAAACTGTATCAAGCGTACCGTTTAAATAGGCATTTTCAACAGAAAAAACGGCTTCTTTAAAGTTGTACCTACTTTCATCCTCTATCATTTGAGAGAGAGAATGATAAGCATCGCCATAGAGTTGTTGCTGTTGGGCGAAACTACCAAAGCTGATTGTAATCAGAAACAAAAATAAAAATCTTTTCAAATACATCTGTTTTTAAGGGTAAATAAATCCAAAATCAAATCTTGTTAGAAGATTATTATCGTCAAATATATATTCCGCATAGTATACTGGTAAATTATATTTCTGCAAGAAGATTGGGTTATCGGACTCTGTAATTTCATATTTTATAATATTACCATCTTCAATAAATCCCTTCCCTTTAATAGAAATTAATATAGCTTTTGTTATTCCCAATTTTATATTGCTTTCAGTAATAAACTCTAAATCATTTAATTTACTCGGAACTCTTTCTTTATCTGTGTTATAGCTAACCTTAAATTGATAAACATCATTATAACCGGAACCAGGAAAAAGAATTAGCTCCAATATTTGAGAATTATCTTTATTAGAAACTTTCACGTAAGGAAGTGATTCTTCCTCTTTTATCTTATCTTTCAAATCCCCAATATTTTTTATAATTGATTCGGGATTTCCTAACTGCAACTCATTAATCATAATGTCTGGATTAAATACTTGTTTTTGGTTGGCTAATGTGTTAAGCGTAGGACTTTTCTGTTCTGTTTTAATTTCAGAACAAGAATTACAGAAAATAAATAAAATCGGTAATAGGAATTTATATGTTATCATTCTCCACTATTTTGAGTTCCACCTTTTGGTCTATCATAATTAGGATTATTTGTAATACTTACATTTACAGGGATATTAGTCGCTGGATTATTATTAAAATGGTTTTGAATTTGCCCTCTAACTTCTCTCAAACTATTTGCTCCACAAGTAAGCCCTATACATCCGGCTGTTCCTGTTGAAGGCGTCTGGTCTGGGTGTATTCTTAATTGATTTCTGTTTAAACTTTCATTGTCTGTTAAGAATACTTTAAAACCTACGCCATTTCTTACCATACCACTCTCACTTGTATTTGTAATACCAGTTGCCTCATAGCTTCCATTCGGTATTGGACCAAATCCGTAAGGGCCGCTGTTTGCTCCTTCTTGAATAATTTCTGAACTAACTCCATTATCAAAACCAACTGATATTGATAGAGTCCCTTCGGCAAAGAATCTATCTCTTCCTTGGCTATCTGTTCCTGAAAACGCATTAGCTTCACCTGTAAAGGACATAGACATAGAAGAAGGGGTGTCCAAAACGCTTGCAAATACCTCATTAAATGTTTGTGCCTGCTGAACGGTTTGAGAGGTTGAAGCCGCTGCCCCTATTGCGAGTCCTGCCATACCACCAACTGAGACTCTATGCACTTCGAATACCTGATTAGAAGTAACTCGATGAATTTCTTGCCCACTTGCATTTAAATAAATAATATCTTCTCCCGCCATACCTGTGGGGTCAACAAATCGCAAGGGGTTGTTGTAAACAAAGGCATACGGCGACCAATCCGGAAATTCTTCCGCCAAAGGGTCAGGGCTAATCCATCGTCCACGAATATCCGATAGCGGTTGAGCATCGGGATTGGTCATATCCCGTTCCACAAAATCAATGATTTTTTTGGATTTTGTATTGTAATAAACAGAGCCGATAATGACAATACTGTCCAAATCGTGCCATTCAAGATATTTGCCTTTGCTCAATGTAGCTATTTTGGGCGTATAGCCGTATTTTTTAAACGGATTGCCCGCCTGTATGTTTTGCTCTCTGCGTTCTTTTTCCGCTTGGGTTAGGCTGTCTTTTTCCTGTGCAAAAAGGAAACTGCTTATTAACAGTAAAAGAAAAATGATTAAAGGTTTTTTCATAATTCTAAGTTTAAGCGCTACTAAATTAGTGAAATATTTTTTGTTTGACTTCTTCTTTCTTCTTCTTTGGGTCGTGTTTGATTGCTGATAACTTTTTTGGTTGAACCGATTTTGAGGGCTAAAAACGGACGATTTAAACCCAAAAACGGAAAATTTGCGAAGCAATTATAATTTAATCGTGCTTTCAGCACTCCATTTTTTGCCCCTCTTTTTTTGGTTCTGCGGAGCAGAACGTAAAAATCAAAGAAGCTGTCCAAAAAGGGTGGCTTCTTTTTTATGCGGCTAATTTTTCAGAA
>JACFND010000102.1 GCA_019455045.1 Flavobacteriia bacterium | reverse complement strand
GGGTGAATTTTATCCGTTTGGCGCTAAACTTCTGGTAAATGGTGATGTTATTCCGGTGGGCGTTTATACAGATAATTATACCGATTCACAGGAATTAATAAAAATTTTAGAAAAAGCTGCCTTAGAAGAATTTAAAAATGGAAATGTGGTTGGATATGCCATTGGAATTGATGTAAGAGTTGACGGCGAAGATGCTTTGATGATAAAATTTACAAACGACGGAAAGGAATGGGATCAGAAAATTTATAAATACAAAATCTGAAAGGGTTTTAATAAGCCCAAAATCCGAAACGTGCAATTTGCTTCCACATCCCACTTTTGTTTGAATACAGATAATATGAACCTCTCTGACTTCGATTGACTTCAATCAGGGCATATTTTCCACTGCTGTCAAATTTTGGTTTTGAAAATGAATAATATTCCCGATCTTCCTTATGAAGGGAATTTTGATAATTTCTTCTTGTCTTCTCAGCTTCTTTTCTAATTCTCCTTTTACCCCAATGATTTTTGACGGGAACAATGAATTCGTTTTCATTTTTATTCTGATAAAGACTGTCCAATTCGGCTTTTGATATCTTATCGTTAACAATCATAAGACTGTATAAATTGGAATGTAATTTTAATATTTTATCATAGCTGTTAATTCTGGCCTTTTCAATTTTAAAATCATTCCAATTCAGTACCGAGTCCTTTGGATGAATAAGAAAATCTTCCGGATTCAAATCTTTCAGATTAAACTCGATTGCAGTCTCTTTAATTTCATCTTTCAGCCAGGGATTTTGATGACCGACAAAGCTTGAATCCACCAAATTGAAATATTCAAAATCAGCAGGAATTTCATCCTGAACCAATTGATTGACCAATTTCTCAATCTCCAAATCCTGAGAGAAAACACTTATGGGAAGCATTAAGAAAAACAGATATTTCATTTAAAATTTAAAATCTAAAATCTAAAATCTAAAATCTAAAATAAATCACCCGATCACTCCCGAGCCAACCAGTTCCTCACCCAAATACCAGGCGGCAAACTGACCTTCTGTAATCGCTTTTTGTGGCTGATCAAATTCAATATACAAACCTGAATCTGCCTTATAAAGCACAGCCTTTTGCAACGGCTGACGATATCTGATTCTGACCATTGCTTCCAGACTTTCGCCGGAATTCAGTTTCATATCTTCTCTGACCCAATGGATTTCATCTTCGTCAATAAACAATGCCTTTTTCAAAAGCCCCGGATGATCCTCGCCCTGACCGGTATAGATAATGTTTTCCACCACATCAGTATCCAGCACAAAAAGAGGTTCGGGTGTTCCGCCGACCCTGAGTCCTTTTCGCTGACCTTTGGTGAAATAATGCGCACCGTCGTGATGACCGACAATTTTGCCCGAAGATTTTTCATACGAAATCCCTTCAGATTCATATTCGAGTTCTTCCCATTTTGAATTGAACTCGGGCTGTTCTCTGTTATAAACCGGATTGTCTTTTGAAATTTCGACAATATCGCCTGCTTTTGGTTTCAGCTGCTGCTGCAAAAAATCAGGCAAACTGACCTTTCCGATAAAACACAAACCCTGAGAATCCTTTTTGTCGGCTGTCACCAAATCCTGTTCGTGTGCAATCCTTCTGACTTCGGATTTTTCAAGATCACCGATCGGAAACAGAGATTTGCTCAACTGTTCCTGACTCAGCTGACACAAAAAATAAGACTGATCTTTGTTTTTATCTTTTCCGGCCAACAGCCGATAGACTTTCTTCCCGTCGATTTCAATTTCTTCTTTTCTGGCATAATGACCTGTTGCCACATAGTCAGCACCCAGATTCATAGCGGTTTTCAGAAAAATATCAAATTTGATTTCCCGGTTGCAAAGCACATCCGGATTGGGTGTTCTGCCTTTTTCATATTCGGCAAACATATAATCGACGATTCTTTCTTTATAAATTTCGCTCAGATCGATCACCTGATACGGGATTCCCAATTTCTCAGCCACCATGAGCGCATCTGCACTGTCTTCTACCCACGGACATTCGTCTTCCAGCGTAACTGAAGCATCATTCCAATTGCGCATAAAAATCCCGATCACATTGTAACCCTGTTCTTTTAACAGATATGCCGCAACGCTTGAATCGACTCCGCCCGATAATCCTACTACTACTGTTTTCATCAGGCTGCAAATTTACG
>JACFND010000044.1 GCA_019455045.1 Flavobacteriia bacterium | reverse complement strand
CTGAAATCTGCAGCGATGATCCATCTGTGCAGAATCTCGTTCACACTTGCAAATGTGACCGAACCCGATTCGGGTGACAAAGTATGCTGAAGTTTGCTGCTGACACCAAACTGAACACGATTTCCGTTTTTGCCCTGAATGGTCAGATTGCGCGCCGAAAGATCCAATTCGTCTGCAAGCTGTTTGAGTTCGGCAGAAGTTTTATTTTTATTCAATTTTGCAATCAGTTTTTTCATTGGAGAAACCGATTTTGACTCAGGTTCCTCACCGGGTCTGAGAAAGTAGGCACGCAGGCCGCCTGCAATCGGAGAAAGAAGCTCTTTTTCATTCGGATTAATTTTGAATGAATTCAGTAAAACAGGACTTCCTTCTTTGACAAATCTGGCAGCATAATCACCGTCAGCATTGTCAACTATCGGAACTATTGAAATCCTGATGTTGCGTGAATAGGGCAGTACCAGCCGATTGGGCGTATTGTCCGTATAATTTACACCAAGATCGATCTGTTCAAAATCATGATAAACGATTTTTATTTTGGTTTCAAAATCATAATTTTCATTTGATTCATCTGCCTCCAGTTCAAATGTTTTTTCCTGCCAGACAATATAGGATTCCTTCCCGCTGTCAGACAGCACATTGTCCATATCCAAAGATTTGACTTCGACAATGATTTTGAATGTACTCACATCCGGATCAGGCAGGCTGATGCTGTACTGTGGCCGTTTGTCCGTATCATCTGATTTTGGAATCGAATCAAATTTTGCTTTTAATTTCTGTTGAATATTGGTGTATTTTCCGGTATAGGCGATTGCAGGATAACTCAGCTCGGGTCTTTTGATTCTCAGCATCATATCATTGCCGAGCAAATTTTCGAGTTCGCTCATGTCTTTGGTTGTTCCGACTTCAGTTTCCAATCGGATTTCCTCCAAATTCAGCAGTCTCATTGACTGTGCTTTGATATTTCTTCTGAAATGAACATTTGCCACCGGGTTTTGTCCGCCGTTGATCATATCATCATCGACTGAAGGCCCGCCACCCGAAATATCAGAGAATCTGATTCTGAACTGATAATCTTCGCCATAACGCAGATCCAGCTGATGATTGGGATCCTGATAATAAGGGTGAAAAGTCTTTTTGGGCTGAATATCAACCGCATTGATTTCAGCGGTCTGAATTCGTTCACGGGTCTCGGCGAGCATATAGATTTCTTCGGTTTCTTTGTCCGGAATTGACATACACTTCCCGTTCCAGGAAGAAAAATACATCGGCAGCCAGAATCCGCTGTTTTTTGTGTCGCCGTGTGATGAAGGATGAACCTCTGTCGGCATTTCAAAAGCAACATCTTTTTCAAACAGTATGTCGCCGCTTCCGATTTCCGTGTTCATTCGTGCACAGATCATATTTTGTGACCGCCAGCTGTTTTCGGGATCATTCTCGGCATCTCCTCCCTTTCTGACATCGGTTTTGTAACCAAACACACCCA
Source organism: Flavobacteriia bacterium (assembly GCA_019455045.1). Classification (GTDB taxonomy): domain Bacteria; phylum Bacteroidota; class Bacteroidia; order Flavobacteriales; family Weeksellaceae; genus Moheibacter. The sequence continues at coordinate 19,798 of JACFND010000044.1, read as the reverse complement.
AAGGTGCATCGATCGGCATTTCTGTTACCTCATCTTTCTGACGAAGCGAACGGTTGCCCCAGATGGTCAGCTGTTCGTCATCCCATCCCAGTCTGAATCCGATGTCCTTATAGGGCGGATTCGAAGTATCGGTTTCCTGCAGTAAATCCTGATTGACAGGCTGGTCGGCATGTACGATTTTTGCAAAACCGTCATTGTAAATAATTGCTTCCTGCATCACCTGGTCATAGGAAGAATTGTTCAGTATGCTGTCCTGGATTGGAAACAGCACCGGAGCAAAAAGCCTTCTGTTTTCATCCAAAGCCGGGATTCTTGCCGCATAAGAATTGGTCGGCAAAACCGATTGCGGGCTGTCTGCTGCAAATTTGGTAAAGATCCAGCCGCCTTTTTCAAAACTTCCTGCCGGCAGACTGAATTCAGCTTTGTAAATAAAACCTGCCGCTTCTGCCAACACCGGATTTCTCAAAATAAAAGCCACCAGTTTTCCCCATGAAATATATTCACGGTTGGTCGGAGCATCTGTGGGAACAACCTCTTTGTTTTTCACTGCACAGTAATATTCATCATCTGTGGTTGCAAATCGGGTTCTCGGGTTTGTAAAATTAAACGAGTTTCTGTAGCTGTGCGGCAGATATTTTCGAATCACCGGATTGGGACCGAATTTCTGAGCATGCGCCTGTGCTCCCGTGTCACCATTGAGATTTGGATCTTCATTGACCTTTAAACCGTCGTTCAGTTCCAACTGCTTCATAACCGATTCGATGATTTTTCTTTTGTCGAATTTTTTGGATAGTATTTCAGGGTTTAGTGTTAAAGTAACATTTGAATAGAGCGGCAGACCTTCAAGGCTGTCGATGATCATCACTTCGAGCTCAAATTCGGATTCAACAAAAGAAGGAACACCCGGTTCGGGTTCTTTCAATAAATTGATATTTCTGGGCAAAACCATCAGATTGACCGATAATTTGCCGGATTTATAGGCTTGGGGAAATATCAAAAGGCTGTATAGTGGGTTCATGATTTTTAAGTTTTGTTCATTAAACGATTAACTGATTTGTCTTGTTTCTGACCATGTTTCGGTGAAACTGATGTTGATAATCCAGGCGATTGAAATGTCAACCGCAAGGGTACAGGTCGCAATACAGTTCGTCGGACCATTTCCGATCTTTTTCTGAACCTGGCCTTTGGCTTCGATTGAAATGGTGATGGTGGCAACTCCTCCAAATATTTCAACCCGTCCTCTGAAATACAGAAATGCACCCACGGTGAAATCCTTCATGGTCAGTTCCATATCGATTCCGGTCATAAAGGTAACCGATGCGTTCCCGATGACGGGGAAACCGACTGCCAGTTCGGCGCCAAACCCGAATTTGAATCGGAGTGACGGTCCGGAAACCAAGTCTGCAGCCAGCCGCACTTCTGCGCTTCCGTTTGCATAAATGGTTGCGGCAGCCACACTGAAACACATTACCTTCAGCGTTGCGCCCAATTCAAGATAAGCACCAACAGACGGTTTGAGCTGATCGATTGATTCTGGTATTTTCAACGGCTGGTTGAAGAATACCCCCAATCTGAAGAATGCTTCCATCTTCAACGGGCAGGTGGGCGAGTTGTAGGCCTCATCCAGGAAAGGGAATCTGACAAGCGGAATTTCCTTGTCTGCCTTGAATTTATATTCCCAGCTGTCGGCTGAATTGCTCATTACGATGTTCAATCCTTTTTTAACAGCTTCTGAGGCTGCCGATTTGGGATCGAGATTCTGAAGAAATTCGAGTATATCGTAAATTTTTTGAAGCGCTTTATCAAGTTTCAATTGAGGCCCCGTACCGCCTTCAAGGCCGGCTTTTGCATTTTTTCCGCCCTGGAAATTACCCGAAACATACAGTATGGGTTTGAAGATTCCCAAATCGACTGCAATCGTGATGTTCTTCATTTCGTTTGCCCAGTCACCGATGCTTGACGGATCTGTCACATAATCGATAACCGTTTTTTCGTTTGTCACCTCATTTCCGTCTTTATCAATGGAAGTGTATTTCAGATAAATTCGGAAATCATCACCTTCTTTTCCGACAATGTCAAACTTGAAATTACTCGGAACCGTATAGTTGAAAACTTTCTGAACACCTTCAGGCATCAGATTCATCACTGTTTTTGTCGGATCGGTTTCCAACAGTTTAATGGCGTCCTCAATATTCGGGAAAGGCCCCTTTGAGTTCAGCAGTCTGAAAGAATCGGCGAGCAGTGCAGTATCCGAAAGGAATTGTTCCGGTTTCTGAAGTGCATATTCGACCGATTTCAGCATCAGTTTCTGGGTATCGGTACTTTGTATGATTCCAAATGTTTTCTTGAATGTGTTGACATTTGATTTCAAAGCATCAGGAAAAGCGAGCAATGATTTCTGAGCCGAAGCAGGCAGCGGTATCCTGACGGAACCGTCTTTTGGTACCATTCCGTCTTTGATCAGACCGGGTGAAGTACCGGGATCAAGATTCTTAACCGTTCCACCGTCATGGTTGACCTCGACCACGCTCCAGCTTCCTTCTTTCGGAAATACAAATGAACCTTTGACCGATCCTACAAATACCGGTTCATGCTGATTGTCATTTTGATAGGAAGCATTCATTTCAATGGCGTTCACCTTGAAATTTTGTTTTCCCTTTTCGATCGGCATCATTGCATCGGTATGGCCAAGGATGGGTGTTTTGCTTTTTTTCAAAACTTCCTGCAATATTCTGGCAGCAATAGGAACACCATTTGGTTTGACTTGCAGATAGCCTTTGAATCTTTTCCCCATCACCCTGTCATCCAAAGCGTCGAGTTTGATGTCAGCATCAAAATAAACCGCTACAAAACGGACTTCAATTTCTTTTCCGGAGGTGTCAGCTAAAACTAAATTACTTTCCTTATCAAGATAATAGTCTCCATTCTGGGTATAATAACTGGTATTGATTACATCCGTATAGTCTTCTTTGATGTTTCTGACATTGAATAATCCTTCGATGATTCCGGGATAAATATCATAAGGACTTTCAAATTCTATTGGATCATCATCTTCAATCGGCCATGGAAAACTGAAATCAAAAAGTCCTTCAGATTTTGCCACCCAGCCGCTGTCCTCTCTGAAGATGACTGCATTGTTGTTTCGATTGAATGTAATGGTCCGGGTGACACTGATCCCCCAGGGATAAATCACACTGACTGCCTGCACCAGTTCGTTTGCTGTACGACCTTTCAAAATGTCAAATTTCGCCTGTGAAATTGCAGCAAATTTCATCAGCGGATCGGTCCAGTTGCTGAAAGTGCTGGCGCCGTAACCTGAAAAATCGAGATGGGTTACCGGAACTCCTTTGTCAATCTCAGCACCGTTGTTATTAAAATTTTCGTTGAATATATCAGTTACAGTTTTACCGAGTATGCTTATACCCGGAAACTGTTTCAGCGTATTGTATTGGTGTGTAATTCCTTTCAGTTTGGGCGGATTCGAATCATCGCCGGGCGCATTGTCATTTCTGGCAGCAATCCTGAATTGCATTCCGCCCTTTAATTTCCCGCCGGACTGGTCAAATTCAGGTTCGATGAACCTCAAATGATCACCATTGTAATAATTTTTATTTTTATTGAAAGAAGTCAGCGAAACTGTGGACAGGATTCCGTTTGGAAGTGTAAACAATATTTTTGAGTCAAATTCGGTAATGTTTTCAGTTTCTTCATTCCTCAGATTGTGTTTAAATTTATGAATATAATCTTTTGGGTGAATCCTCGTCTGTGTGTGGTCTGCCTGATAAAATACAGTCGGAATAGAATTGTTTTCCTGATTGAGCAGTCCTTCAGGCGGATCAGATACTCCCGGATCCGGAGGTGTAATGTTTAAAACCGGTTCCCAACTGACTTGTGGAAGTGTCATTCCAAGCAGAAAACTGTGAGGGGTCTGTATATAGTTTTTATTGATGGTGATTGCATTTTCGGCTGTCTGTTCAATATCATTTTTATAAATCCCAATCGACCTTCTTCCGGTCGCATCAGAATATGCAACGCCCCAATGATCCGACTCGGTGCTGATATCGAACAACACAATCGGAAACTGACGTGTCAACACAAAACCGTTTCTCTCTTCTTTATGTTGATTGACTGCTTCCTGCCCGGTTTCCGGTTTTCTGTTCATTTTAAAACGAACCTCTGCCGCTATGTAATCATTAATTTTGTCCCACTCCGTAATCGACTGAAATGTGCCTTCAATAAGCGCTGCTCCTTTTCTCAATTGGGGAATCCGATTGGAAGCATAAGGATGGGGAAGGCTTGGCAGCATATTGTAAAGCACATAAAAACAGTTGATTTCGCCTTTGTAGGCAGTATTTGAATCGTCATATTCAGACTTTAAGGTCAAAAGAATTTCTTTTGAAGTTGTAAAATATGCGTTTTCAAGTGCAAACTGATACCTGCCTTCTGTTTTTAAATTTCCGTCTGAATCGACACCATAACAGACCAAATCAAAGGTTTTTCCTTTTGCATCGGAAGTTTTCATATAGACACAGTTGACCAGCTTCGGATGGACAGGATGATTGTCCGCACATATCGGTTTGTCAATCAAAAGATCGGCATTTGTCTGGCTGTACACTGCATCACCGGTGTCATAAGCCGAAAAAATAATAAGTTTTTTGTAGGATGAAAAACTGATATCCGCCTCCATATGCGCCTCATCTTCTTCCGATTTCTGCCAAAGACTGATTCGGTCATGGAGCAGTCCGAAATCTGCGGTCTCGGTTGAAATGTAAACCAGACCGTTTGTGAGAATCAATTCGCACGAACCAACCCGGACATCTGTTTCAGAGTTTCTGATTCCGTCCCATTGAACGGTCAGTCCTTCATCAATTTTCAGGATTAGAACTCCATTAAATTCAACCTCGATTGACAGATTGTTTTGCAAAACTCTTGTTCCGAGTTGCCAAAAAGAACCCAGTATTTTTGCTTTTCCGTTAATTTCATACAGATCGGATGCTGATTTAGCCCCGAAATTTCCGGCTCTCGGTGTCTGTTTGTATTCGAGTCTCATGGTTTTGTCTCCCGAATCCCATTTAAAACCGGCGGCTTTGAAGCTGAAACCCGAACTCCAGCCCATGGTTTTGGCATCCGCCTGATGAACGCCGTCCAAAATCAAATTGGTGATTTTACCGCGCGCACTCTTTAGCTTTAAACGATCTGTCGGATTAAAAACTGTATTTTTTCCATCCGTTCCTGTCTTGATTGAAGAATCGGTTTCGAAATCATTGTTGAGTTCGAAATCTGTGGAAATCTGTGTGGTTTTGGCAATGGTGAGCGAATCACCGCTGATTTTATATTTTTTGCTCAATTTCAGACTTCCCGATTTGATCTTCAAACCCGTATAAGTATCTGAAGGAGCTTTTGTATCCAAAAGATCAGCCCTTATCCATACACTTCCTTTGATCAGATTCAGCGTATCTGTCTCGTTGCCGCCGGGAACAGTGATTCTGATTGTTCGGATGGGGATGATCAGGGCAGCCTTTGTTTCGCCGGCATAAAATATTTTAAAATCATTGATGTATTTGTACAATGTAAATACAATGTCCGGACCGCCGAAAACGGGAAAAGGGCCAAGCGTCTGACTTGGTTTGATAAATTTCTGATTGAGATCAAAAATCTGATTTCTTTCAAACTGAATCGGATAGCTGTCAATCCGTTCAATTTCAAATTTCGGAATTTCAGTTTCTTTCGGAAGCTTCAGTTCACCCAATCGGGATGGAATCTCTTTCCCTACGGTTTCTGTTTTCAGCCGCTTGACAGGAAAGGATTTTCTTTCTGAAATTTTGGCTTCTTTGAAACTCTTTATCAGAGTGTCAAGTTCTTTTTTTTCGATTTTTTTTGAATTAAAGTCAATGTCATGCAATAATTCAAGTGCTGAGTCGGGTAGTTGAGGCATTTTGGCAGTTTGAGTTTATAAATAACAAAATCTCAGTTTAAACTGAGCAAATCGGAATAATCCTTCAGAAAGCCTTTCGGTTCTCTGTCATGTACACTACAACTATTTGGATAAAGAGTTGTAAAAGTTTTAGTTCTTGAGGAATACAAATTTAAATAAAAACTTTTTTTCAATTACTATACAATAAAAAATTGCCAAATATTTGGGATTTAAGACAAAAACATCCTCAACTGTTATTCTTTTGTGTAACTTTACCGGAAATAAAATCAAAATGAAATCTTTAAACATATTCACACTTTTGGTGTTCCTTTTCTGCGTTTCATTTACCCAGGCACCCCAGAAGACCGAAACCGACGGAATCAACTTTGAAAATATCAGTTTTCAGAATGCGATTCAGAAAGCAAAAAAGGACAACAAACTGCTGTTTGTGAATGTCTATGCAGATTGGTGCGGGGCTTGCAAACTGCTGAAGGAAAATACTTTCAAATCAAAAGATGTGGCTGATGCTGTCAACTCACACTTTATCAGTCTGGATATCAATGCAGAAAAAGGAGAGGGAATCGACATTTCGAAAAAGTATGAAGTAACCGCGCATCCGCTGATTCTGATCATCGACGGAAACGGAAAAGTGAAAAAAAGAATACTGGGTTATAAAAAGGACGCCCAACTGCTCAGCGAGCTGAATGAATTTCTTTAAATTCAAAACCGAATTAAAGTTTATACCGGGCAGAGGATTTCTCTGCCTTTTTTGTTGATATCCTTTTGACTTTTATTTGATTTGATTCGGTCAAAACAATCCTCAAAACTTATCTTTGCACTTTTAATTCTGATAAAATTACAGGGTGATGAAAATAGCCGTTTTTGTTTCAGGCAGCGGATCCAATCTTCAAAATATAATTGATGCAATTGATGACGGCCGATTGAAGAATACCGAGATTGCAATGGTGATTGCCGACCGCGACTGTTATGCGATTGAAAGATCGCTCGATCGCGATATTCCGACTTATCTGCTCGATGAACGCAAAACTTTTTCTGAGGATGCGGATTACAATCTGAACGGTGAAAATATTGATCTGATCGTCCTGGCCGGTTTTCTGACCGTACTTTCAGCAGAATTCACCCAAAAATGGAAAAATAAAATTATCAATATTCATCCTGCGCTTTTGCCCAAATACGGCGGAAAAGGGATGTATGGCGAACATGTACACAAAGCTGTTTTGGCTGCCGGTGAAAAGGTAAGCGGTGCAACAGTTCATTTTGTAACCGCCGGAGTGGATGAAGGCGAAATCATTATTCAAAAGGAATTTAAAATCGAAAAAGGAGATCAGGTGGATGATCTTCAGCGAAAGGTGGGTGAAGTGGAAAAGGAAATAATGATAAACGCCATTCTAAAGTTAGAAGGCAGAAGTTAGAGGTTAGAAGCAAAAATTTTATAATGAACGAAGATTTAAGAAAAAGGACAAAACGATTTTCAATCACTATAATTGATTTGGTTGAAAAATTGAATTTAAGCATTCCGCAAAAGGTGATTTCTTATCAGCTGGTTAAAAGTGGGACCTCTGTCGGAGCAAATTTTCGTGCTGCCAGAAGGGCGAGAAGTGATAAGGAATTTGTGTCCAAACTCAATATTGTTCTTGAAGAAGTTGACGAAAGCTGTTTTTGGCTTGAAATAATTCAGGAAAAGAAATGGATAAACGTAGATTCAGAATTAAAAGAAGCAAATGAACTTACAGCAATAATCGTGACCATTTTAAAGAAAATGAATGATAAGCAGAATGACAAAAACTAAAATTAAATTCAAATTAAAAATTGATTATTTCAAACTTTAAAAGAATTTTAGAATTAAGAAAAATATTAGGATTAGAAACTGAAATCCATTCTAACTTCTAACCTCTAATTTCTAACTTAAAAATTGAAAAAATAATTTAAAATAAAAACAAAGGTTAAGTGATTAGTAATTAGTGATTAGTAAAAAAAACTTCTAACCTCTAACTTCTAACTTCTAACCTCTAATTTCAAATTTCAAAATGAAAAAACAGGCACTCATCAGCGTTTCAGACAAATCAAATCTGGCAGAATTTGCAAAATTTCTTTCGGCCAAAGGTTACAGTTTATTATCAACCGGCGGAACTTTTAAATTTCTAAAAGACAACGGAATCGAAGTTACAGAAGTCAAAGACATCACCGGTCTTCCCGAAATCCTTGACGGAAGAGTCAAAACGCTTCATCCGGCCATCCACGGCGGAATCATGGCGAGAAGATCGGACGAAAATCATATGAAGACTTTGGCGGAACATCAGATCAACCCGATCGATATTGTGGTGGTGAATCTGTATCCGTTTTTTGCAAAAATGAATACCGGACTTTCTGAAGCCGATATGATTGAATTCATCGACATCGGCGGTCCGTCAATGCTTCGTTCATCCGCAAAGAATTTTTATGATGTAACTGTCGTAACTGATGTTAATGATTATCAGAAGATTATGAATGAAATAGAAAGTGAAGGTTCAACCAAACTGGAAACCCGAAAACTGCTTGCCGGAAAAGTTTTTAATCTGACTTCGGCGTATGACGCAGCGATTTCATCTTATATTCTGAATCAGGATTTTCCGCATTATCTGGAGTCTTCTTATGAAAAAATGATGGATTTGAGATACGGCGAAAATCCGCATCAGCAGGCTGCCTATTATGTTGATAAAACCAGAAACGGTGCGATGAAAGATTTTGATTATCTTCAGGGCAAAGAGCTTTCATTCAACAATATACGAGATATGGATCTCGCTTATAAAGTGGTTTCTGAATTTGAAGAAATCTGCTGTTGTGCGGTGAAACATTCCACTCCCTGCGGTGTTGCAATTGGTGAAACTGTTGATGAAGCTTATCAAAAAGCTTATGAATGCGATCCGGTATCGATTTTTGGCGGAATCATCGCTTTCAACAAAGAAGTCAATGCTTCGACTGCAGAGGAACTGAACAAACTGTTTTTGGAAATCATCATCGCACCTGCCTTTACTGACGAAGCTTTGGAAGTTTTCAAAACCAAAAAGAATTTGAGGATTATCCGTGTGAATCATCCGGTTTCAGACCGATTGAGTTTTGTAAAAGTTGACGGCGGTCTGCTGGTTCAAAGCATGGACAATTCATTTTCAAAAGAGCTGAAAACGGTAACCGAAAAACAGCCGACCGAAAAACAGCTGATCGATTTGAAATTTGCACAAAAGATTGTGAAATGGACCAAATCAAATGCGATTGTGGTGGCGACCAACGGTCAGGCATTCGGTATCGGCGGCGGTCAGACCAACAGGATTTGGGCGGCTCAGCAGGCGGTTGAAAGAGCAAAGGAAAAGCAGACTTCGGATCTGGTGATGGCTTCAGATGCATTCTTTCCGTTCAGGGATGTGGTTGATTTCGCAGCAGAAAACGGAATTACTGCCATCATTCAGCCGGGCGGTTCTATGCGTGACCAGGAAAGCATTGATGCATGCAACGAACATGGAATCCCGATGGTTTTCACCGGAATGAGACATTTCCTGCATTGATAAAAATAGAAAACCTCTGAAATTGATTTTTGGAGGTTTTTTTATTAAACAGCTGGAATAAACACTCTGAACCTTGGAATTGATTTCAATTCTCACTAAAATTGATATTCAAAACAAATAATCTTTGATGGAATTTTTTCTGAACACTACCGAAATCGATGATCGTCCGGTTTATATCACCGGAAATTTTAACAAATGGAATCCAAAAGATCCCGATTTCAAAATGGAAGAGATTGACAAACAGCATTATTACATCAAAATCGACAGCGTGCTTTTGCCAGAAAATATAGAATACAAATACACAAAAGGAGGTTGGGAAAACGGTGAACTCGACGACAACGGAAAAGTTTCCGCCAACCGAAGGGTGAAACGTTCAAAACTGGCTGTCAAAGATGAGGTTACGCTTTGGCGGCTCAATTGGGGGCCGTTCAAAAAAGAATATTTCCCGATTGTTGAACTGGTTGATGATGAATTTTATATTCCACAGCTCGATAAAACCCGAAAAGTTTGGGCATTGCTTCCGTTTGATTATTACAAAACCAAAAAGAAATATCCGGTGCTTTATCTTCAGGATGCACAAAATCTGTTCAACGAAGGAACCGCTTTCGGAAATTGGGAAATCGACAAAAAGCTTTCGATTCTTGCTGAATACGGCAGGGGAGACATCATCGTGATCGCGGTTGAACACGGCGGTGACGACCGAATCAGAGAATATGTTTTCAAAAACCCGAGACTGAGCGAAGAAGCTGAAGGAAAGAAGTATATCCGTTTTATAACCGATACGCTCAAACCTTATATCGATCAAAAATACAGGACTTTGAAAGACCGTGAAAACACGGGAATCGGCGGAAGTTCTTTGGGTGCATTGATCAGCATTTACGGCGGTTTGCTGTATCCTGAGGTTTATTCAAAACTTTTGCTGTTTTCGCCTTCGCTTTGGGTAGAACCCAACAACAATTATCCATTAGTGAGTTTTCAGCATCAGTTCAGAACTCGGGTTTATCTGTACGGCGGAAAGAAGGAAGGGCCCGAAATGGTCACCAGAGTTCGTGCATTTGAAAAATCAATGGAGCTTTGGGAAAGACAAAAACTGTTTGATTTCAAGGTGAGGACAGTGATCAATGAGGATGGAGAACATCAGGAATTTTTCTGGTCTCAGGAATTTCCGCAGGCGATCGAATGGCTGTATTTTGACAGTATGGATGATCCGCTTTCAATTATTGAAAGAGCTTATAAATCAAGAGAAAAGAATTATGATTTCGATTAATGCTTTAAGTTCTGAATGCAGTCAGAGATTTTATTTGTTTGATTTTGAAGCTTGGGAAAATCACAAAAATGACTTTCCGGGTGCTGACCGATTTTTTTCAGCCAAAAAAGATGAGATTTTTGTTTATGCCAATGCGCAAAATGTTGATTTTCTGATCGGGTTTGGTGAAAATGAAGAATTGAAATCAACTGATTTTCTTGAAATTGCTCAGAAATTTTCAACCGCTTACAGAAAGAAATTTTATTCGATTCAAACTTCAATTGATTTCTATAATTTATTTAATGACAATTATATAAATAATTTTATTGAAGGATTATTTCTTGGAACTTATACTTATCCGTTTGACAAAGAACATCCGTTTTGGAAATCCGGTTTTGGAATTCAGATCAAAGACATTGACTCCGCTTTTGCAAAACAGATTTCCGAAAGAACCGAAGCGGTCTGTTACGGTCAGTTTGCAGCGATGGAATGGATGAACAAGCCCGCGAATTTCAAAACTGCAAAACTGCTGTCATTTTTTCTGGGTGAAGAATCGCACAAACTCAAGCTCAAATACCGTTCGCTCAACCGTTCGGAATGCAAACAGGAGGGAATGGGTGCTTATCTGGCGGTCAACAGTGCAAGCGCGCAGGAAGCTGCTTTTACGATTTTGGAATATGATTCAGGAATCCCGAATGCAAAAAAGATTGGTTTGGTTGGAAAATGCGTATTGTTTGATACCGGCGGAATTTCGATCAAAGGTTCTCGGGACATGCATCACATGAAAAGCGATATGGGCGGTGCAGCTGCGGTGATTGGCGCATTGCTTTCGGCTGCAAAACTCAAATTGCCGATCGATATTGTTGCCGTTCTTCCGATTACTGACAATGTGATTTCAAATCAGGCTTGTCTGCCAGGAGATGTTGTGATTGCGTGCAACGGAAAATCAATTGAAATCATCAATACGGATGCTGAAGGCAGACTGACGCTTGCCGACGGTTTAGCCTATATCACAAAACATTACAAAACCGATGTGCTGATTGATCTTGCGACCCTGACCGGCAGCGTGGTCAGAATGTTTGGACACAATTGTGCAGGATATTTTTCAAATCAAACCGAATTAAAAGAAAAGCTTGAACAGTCAGCCAAAAGAAGCGGTCAGCGGATTTGGAATCTGCCGCTTTGGGATGACTGGCTGGAAGAAATCAGATCTGATGTGGCTGATTTGAAGAACATTTCGCTCAAACCCTACAGCGATTGCATCATTGCTGCAAAATTTCTTGAGCAGTTTATCGGAGATCATCCGAATTGGGCACATCTCGACATTGCGGGTGTTGCTTTTTCAAAAGTTAATTATGCAAATGAGCCTGCTGCAACCGGATACGGAGTCAGGCTGCTGCTTGATTTGATTGAAAATCTGAAATAAATTAGAAAATGAAATTCCAATTCAAAGTACAGCTGAAAGGAGTGATTATGCCGCCGGTCTGGCGACAGTTTGAAATTCCTGCCGAATTCAGTTTTGATCAGTTTCACAAAGCGATTCAGCTTGCTTTTGGCTGGGAGGACAAACATCCGTATTCTTTTTCGCCCAAAGGACCTGATTCGGAAACTGTGATCATGAAAAATGATCAGTCAGGAGATGCTCTGGATGCTGAAGTTTTGAGACTTGAAGATTATTTTTCAACCGGAAAGAAACTTCTTGTTTATACTTATGATTTCAAAGAAGACTGGCGGCATGTGATTCATTTGGAGAAGATTACGTTCGGAACTTCAGATTCTGTCCGACTGATTGCCGGAAAGGGAGCCTGTCCGCCTGAAGGCTGCGGCGGTATCTGGGGATTTCAGAGAATCAAGGATTTTGTCAGAGATTCCGACAATCCCGACTGGCATGAGGTGATGTGGGAATTGTTCGGCTATCTGGTCGAAGAAGGCTATAATCCGGATCGCTTTGATTTGGAATCGGTTCAGTCAAAATTGGATTCTTTTAAATTCTGATTAAAAAAATCTTATTTCAGACAAAAAACAATTTCATCAATACATTGCAGTCTGCGATGTTTGTCGTAATTTTGCACCCTCAAATTTTTATATGCAAAACATCAGAAACATCGCGATTATCGCACACGTTGACCACGGGAAAACCACGCTGGTTGACAAAATCCTGCATTACACCCATGCGTTGAAAGACAATCCGGACGATCAGGGACTGGTTATGGACAACAACGATTTGGAGCGGGAGCGTGGTATCACGATTTTCTCAAAAAATGCAGCTGTCGAATACAAAGGCGTAAAAATCAATGTGATCGACACGCCCGGTCACGCCGATTTTGGAGGCGAGGTGGAAAGGGTTTTGAAAATGGCTGACGGTGTAGCATTGCTGGTCGATGCGTTTGAAGGACCGATGCCGCAAACCCGTTTTGTTTTGCATAAAGCGCTTCAGCTTGGTCTGAAACCGATTGTGATCATCAACAAGGTGGACAAACCAAACTGTCGTCCCGAAGAGGTTTATGAAGAAGTTTTTGATCTGTTTTTTAATCTGGATGCAACCGAAGAACAGTTGGATTTTCCGACTTTTTACGGTTCTTCAAAACAGGGCTGGTTCAATACCGAAAATGTGCAGACCGAAGACATTTCGCCTTTGCTGGACGGAATCATCGAATATGTGCCAGCGCCCGAAACGGCTGAAGGAACCCTTCAGATGCAGATCACTTCGCTTGATTATTCTTCATTTTTGGGTCGAATCGCTGTCGGAAAAATTTCGAGAGGCAGTCTGAAAGAAGGGCAGTGGGTGAGTCTGGTCAAAAATGACGGAAGCATCACCAAACAGAAAGTAAAAGAGCTTTATACCTTTGAAGGATTGGTCAAAAGAAAAACAGCAGAAGTACTTGCCGGTGATATCTGCGCGGTGGTCGGAATGGATCAGTTCCAAATCGGTGAAACCATTGCAGATGCCGAAAATCCGGAAGGACTGGCAGGAATTCAGATCGATGAACCGACGATGAGCATGTCGTTTGGAATCAACGATTCACCGTTTTTTGGAAAAGACGGAAAATATGTGACCAGCCGTCATTTGATTGAAAGACTTGAAAAAGAACTGGAGAAAAATCTGGCGTTGAGAGTTGAACCTACGCCTGATTCAAATACATATCTGGTTTACGGACGAGGCATCATGCATCTTTCGGTGCTGATTGAAACCATGCGTCGTGAAGGTTATGAACTCACCGTCGGACAGCCTCAGGTGATTATCAAAGAGATTGACGGTCAGAAACATGAGCCGTACGAACTGCTTGTGATCGATGTTCCGCAGGATTATTCGAGCAAGGCAATCGATCTGGTGACCCAGCGAAAAGGAGATTTGAGGGTGATGGAAACCAAAGGCGAAAACCAGCATTTGGAATTCGATATTCCTTCGCGCGGTCTGATCGGTCTGAGATCACAACTGCTGACTGCAACTGCGGGCGAAGCAGTGATTTCGCATAATTTCAGTGAATTCAAACCTTTCAAGGGAAGCATTCCCGGCAGGATGGCTGGCGTGCTGATCAGCAAAGATCAGGGCGTTGCAACTCCTTATTCGATCGACAAACTTCAGGATAGAGGAAAATTCTTTATTTCACCGACCGAAGAAGTTTATACCGGAATGATCATCGGTGAACATACACGACCGAACGATCTGGTTGTCAATGTGATCGAAGGAAAAAAACTGACCAATATGAGGGCTTCAGGAAAAGATGATTCATCTTCGATTGCACCAAAAATTGAAATGTCTTTGGAAGAATGTATGGAATACATACAGTCGGACGAATGCATCGAGGTGACGCCTCATCACATCAGACTGAGAAAAATCGTACTCAAAGAAGAAGACAGAAAGAGACTGAGCCGTAAGGTGGAGGCGTGATTTTTTTAATACAAAAATCCGAATAACCACAACGGAATCTTATTTTCGCTTCCAAATTTGATGTCATCTGCGGCAATGTACGCCAGCGGGATTCCTGAGATTTGTTTTGCAGTTTTTGCAGCACCGCCGATTTCAAAAGTAAAGGTTTGATCTGCCATAAAATCTCCGAATTTTGGAGAGGTAACCTCATGTTTTACTTTCAACTGGTTAAAAAAGAAAGTTTCTCTCAGATTTCCTTTGTTGGGCTCGGCATCGCTGAAAACATAAAGCAGATTCGGATTTTCGAGAAAAATCTTTTCGGGTTTTTGAAGATAGCTGATTCCTTTGTTGTCGCTTCTCAACAGATTCAGTACATTGCTTTTCTCCAGCAAATCCAAAGCTTTGAGAACAGAATTTCGAGGACTGTTTATTTTGTCCGCCAGCGTTTGAATGTTGGGTTTGTACGGTACCATCTGACTCAAAACAAAAAGCAGATTTTTCATTCCTTTTACGGTTGAAAAATTCAGGGTTTCAATCGAAGGCAGATCCACATCCAATGTCAGCTGAATCGTCTGTTGCAGTTTTTGATGATAGAATTTCCGATCGGTTTGAAAAAACGGATAATAGCCAAACTTCAGATAATCCTGAAAATGAGTTAATGGATCGGTCAGATCATTGATTTCGATACTGTATTTCTGATGATTTTCAAGCAGTTCATTTAAAGAAATTACAGGAAAACTCAATTCCGACTCAAATTCAAGATATTCTCTAAATGACAGACCGGCCAACTGATAAACCGTCATTCGTCTGGAAAGATCCGCGGTTCCCTTTTCGATTTGAAGCGCTGATGATCCGGTCGCAATGATTTGAATATCAAAATAATTGTCATAAATATTTTTCAAATCCTTTGACCAGTATTCATACTGATGCACCTCATCCAGATAGAAAGTTCTGAATCCTTCACCATACAATTCTTCCAACAGCAGCAGCAAACGGTTTGATTCAAAATAAAAATCATCCAGACTCAGATAAATCGATTTGTCCGGATTGTTTTTAAAACGCTGCAGCAGCAGTGTGGTTTTGCCTGCGCCTCTTGCGCCTTTGATAAGGATTAACGGCTGTTTCCAATCGATTGCATCATACAGATAGCGCACAAAACGGGTTTGCACTTCATTTCTGCGTTTTTCAGATATTTTTAAAAGCCTTTCTTTCATTGCATTTTACTTTTGCATCTGTAATGCTTTTTACAGAAAGCAAAAATACAAAATAGTTTTTATAAAAAGCAATAATTAAGAATGCTTTTTTTAGAAAGTAAATTTAAAATTAATTCCAATATGGTTCGATTAAGAGTGCAGTTTACCGGTGAAATATCAGACGCCGAATCACGTTTCAATTCCAATATGGTTCGATTAAGAGAAAGTGATTATACGCTTTTTGAGGACTATCTTAATGGTTTCAATTCCAATATGGTTCGATTAAGAGATGATTTGCTTCGTGCCTGTGCTTCGATTTCTTTAGTTTCAATTCCAATATGGTTCGATTAAGAGTGATGGATTTAAGTTGTACGCAATAGCTGACACTCCTGTTTCAATTCCAATATGGTTCGATTAAGAGGGATATGATCTTCCCGAATTGGTATTACACGAACACGGTTTCAATTCCAATATGGTTCGATTAAGAGGTGTTTTGGGCTAAATCTCTATTTAAGTCTTCAAGTTTCAATTCCAATATGGTTCGATTAAGAGTTTGAAACACTAAATGTGGTATGTATTTATTTGCTAAGTTTCAATTCCAATATGGTTCGATTAAGAGAGAAAAAGAGCAGCTGAAAGCACAAGCGCAATCTCAGTTTCAATTCCAATATGGTTCGATTAAGAGATGGTTGGGGATAGAGCCTTCTATGTGAATGATGCGCGTTTCAATTCCAATATGGTTCGATTAAGAGCACAGGTAAGGTTTCAGTAGCCGGAGATGCTTCGGAGTTTCAATTCCAATATGGTTCGATTAAGAGGAAACCGATTCAGGTCGATTGAATATTCATATTGAGTTTCAATTCCAATATGGTTCGATTAAGAGAAATCATCTAATACATATTGAATATTTTGTTCGCTGTTTCAATTCCAATATGGTTCGATTAAGAGTTGCTTGAAGTGCTTTATTGAACCGTTCCATAGAGATGTTTCAATTCCAATATGGTTCGATTAAGAGATTCGTCAAGTTTTCTAACGTCATATTATCAGGCAGTTTCAATTCCAATATGGTTCGATTAAGAGGTAATGGTTACTTTATGCGTTGCATCATTATCTGCAAGTTTCAATTCCAATATGGTTCGATTAAGAGATAAGTCAAAACGATTGCTCCGAGAATTGAAAGTAAGTTTCAATTTCCAATATGGTTCGATTAAGAGGGCATTGAGGACGATAACGAGAATGAAGGTAAATTTGTTTCAATTCCAATATGGTTCGATTAAGAGCAAAATGCTTACAATAAATCTGGTATTCCTATTCCAGTTTCAATTCCAATATGGTTCGATTAAGAGATCATTCTAAATTTGTTCTCTATGTTGTATATATGTTTCAATTCCAATATGGTTCGATTAAGAGTCAATATTAAACACTTTCAAAGTAGGTACGGATACAGGTTTCAATTCCAATATGGTTCGATTAAGAGTTTGGGTGCTGCAAATCTGAAGAAATCAACACTGCTCGTTTCAATTCCAATATGGTTCGATTAAGAGTTAAAATCATGGCAAAAAT
Source organism: Flavobacteriia bacterium (assembly GCA_019455045.1). Lineage (GTDB taxonomy): Bacteria > Bacteroidota > Bacteroidia > Flavobacteriales > Weeksellaceae > Moheibacter. The sequence continues at coordinate 2,451 of JACFND010000044.1, read as the reverse complement.
CAAATGGTCAGCGATGTTTCAATTCCAATATGGTTCGATTAAGAGTATTTTGTGGAGTGTAATTTCAACCGGATCCATTCCAGTTTCAATTCCAATATGGTTCGATTAAGAGCTGACAGGTAACTCAAGAATGTAGTCATCATTTTAAGTTTCAATTCCAATATGGTTCGATTAAGAGCGTTATTTGATATTCTCTTCCAAATAGCGTTATTGATGTTTCAATTCCAATATGGTTCGATTAAGAGCGTATAGGGACTAATTATTTTATCAATTTCTTTTTCTTGTTTCAATTCCAATATGGTTCGATTAAGAGATTATTATTATTATTATTATAATGTATTATTATAATAGTTTCAATTCCAATATGGTTCGATTAAGAGGTGCCACGGACATGCGCTCACCAGAGCCGGTTGATGGTTTCAATTCCAATATGGTTCGATTAAGAGTTTGCAGTGTCATAAGCATTTGTAATCTCTGCAAGTTTCAATTCCAATATGGTTCGATTAAGAGTCTGCTGAGGAGCAACCGTACAGCGGGATTTAGAGTTTCAATTCCAATATGGTTCGATTAAGAGCAGAGAGTACACTTCCTTTGATTTACAAGGCTGGCAAGTTTCAATTCCAATATGGTTCGATTAAGAGAACGATATTAAAAATCCAATCCAAAAACCTGTACATGTTTCAATTCCAATATGGTTCGATTAAGAGAATCCCCGCTCCTGCCCATTTACCATAACCACATATAGTTTCAATTCCAATATGGTTCGATTAAGAGAAAAAATCCTATCTCGATCAGTTATGAAAAATTATGAGTTTCAATTCCAATATGGTTCGATTAAGAGACGTTCATTTTCTGCTGAGAATAAGCATCTACATTCGTTTCAATTCCAATATGGTTCGATTAAGAGGATGTTGATGCTGTTACAAGAGCAAGGCAGTTTACTGTTTCAATTCCAATATGGTTCGATTAAGAGTAACCGGGAGTAAAAGAGGTACTAAAGAGGTTAGAAGTTTCAATTCCAATATGGTTCGATTAAGAGAAAAGAACTACCTATTGTTTAACCGAGACCCCACCACGTTTCAATTCCAATATGGTTCGATTAAGAGCTGCTCCCTCGCATTAGCCTGTAACACTTTTATATTTGTTTCAATTCCAATATGGTTCGATTAAGAGCCCATTGATTTTGGTGCCAACCTTTAATATTGTTGTATGTTTCAATTCCAATATGGTTCGATTAAGAGTGTAGAGCTTAACTGGGCAGCGTTAAAAATGCAAAGTTTCAATTCCAATATGGTTCGATTAAGAGATGATACTCTTGGTTTTCTCTTGTGAATCATATAAAGTTTCAATTCCAATATGGTTCGATTAAGAGTTACGGGCAAGTGTCCAAAACGTTTCTTTATTTCTTGTTTCAATTCCAATATGGTTCGATTAAGAGCCCTCATTCATCTTGCGGTAAACATTGAAGAACGCTGTTTCAATTCCAATATGGTTCGATTAAGAGGTTGATTGAGCATTCTGCGTAATGGTTACCTTGTGAGGTTTCAATTCCAATATGGTTCGATTAAGAGATCGATGAAGCGGATGTATTGCCTAAGGCTAAAAGTTTCAATTCCAATATGGTTCGATTAAGAGAGCTGCGGTAATGGTATAGGCACTAAAGGTTATGGGTTTCAATTCCAATATGGTTCGATTAAGAGATTCCGAAATTCAATGAGTTAGGAATGCCAGCGAGGTTTCAATTCCAATATGGTTCGATTAAGAGTGAGGGGCTATCATTAATTTGATAGCCCTTTTTTTATGTTTCAATTCCAATATGGTTCGATTAAGAGATTCAGGGATCGGGTATTGGACAGTATTGAAAATTGTTTCAATTCCAATATGGTTCGATTAAGAGGAAAAGTTAAATAGCATTAGACAACAAGCCTCACAGGTTTCAATTCCAATATGGTTCGATTAAGAGCACTTACAATAGCGTTACTACTTTCCACTTTCGCAAGTTTCAATTCCAATATGGTTCGATTAAGAGCTTCCGTGTTTTCATTAATTCTCTCATTCAATTGTGTTTCAATTCCAATATGGTTCGATTAAGAGCTTTGTAATGTCATCAGGTTTTTGGCTCTCATTCGGGTTTCAATTCCAATATGGTTCGATTAAGAGATTCACCCAATTTAAAAACATTATCATTCTTGCAAGAAGTTTCAATTCCAATATGGTTCGATTAAGAGATTGCTCAAAAAGGAAGGACGACTGAATTACTTGATAGTTTCAATTCCAATATGGTTCGATTAAGAGACGACTGAATTGCTTGACAAGGAGGCTGAATTGTTTTTCAATTCCAATATGGTTCGATTAAGAGGGGCGGATGATTTTGTAAATAAGGAAATTAAAAGATTGTTTCAATTCCAATATGGTTCGATTAAGAGCAGGTTTTTGGGTTGGGTTTTTAAT
>JACFND010000043.1 GCA_019455045.1 Flavobacteriia bacterium | reverse complement strand
AAAATATAAATCCCGATGATGATTTTTCAACTTACACACTTTATGGGATAGTGTCCATTAAATCGTACATTTCTAAATTCATCAAACCGCTCGTCTCAATCTTGATTAAACCGTGCGTCTCTACATTCTCCTTTTCGTGCAATTCTATATTCATTAAACCATACGTCTCTACTTTCCTTATATCATGCTTTTTTACATCCTTCTCAAAATTGTTCAAATTGGATCGGATAGTTTTGAATTAATTTTAATTTGAGAAAATTTAAACCATAAAAAAGCCTTCGTTTTAAGAAGGCTTTCAATTTTTTAATTTTCAATCTTTCTGTTCTTCACATATTTCTCCAACCATTGATCCTGTTCCCAAATCACATGCAGTATGCTTTCTTTTGCAGCATAACCGTGTGATTCCTTTGGAAGGATTACCAGTCGGGTAGGAGCACCAAAACCTTTGAGCGCATTGAAATATCTTTCGCTCTGCATCGTATAAGTCCCTGAATTGTTGTCGTCATTTCCGTGAATCAGAAGCAAAGGCGTCTTCATTTTGTCCGCATGCATAAATGGCGACATGGTATTGTAAATATCGGGTGCTTCCCAATAATTTCTTTCTTCGCTCTGAAAGCCGAAAGGTGTCAGCGTACGGTTATATGCGCCGCTTCTTGCAATTCCGGCCGCAAACAGATCTGAATGAGAAAGCAGATTTGCAGTCATAAATGCACCATAAGAATGTCCGCCGACTGCAACTCTGTTTCGGTCGATATAACCCAATTTATCCACTGCGTCTATCGCTGCCTTTGCATTGGCAACCAGTTGTTCGACAAAAGTATCATTCGGTTCTTCATCGCCTTCACCCACAATCGGAAATGCGGCATCGTCAAGCACCACATAACCTCTTGTCACCCAATAAATCGGTGAACCGTAATACGGAAAAGTGAATTCATTCGGATTGGATGTTGTCTGTCCGGCGCTGCTCTTGTCTTTGTATTCTGCCGGATAAGCCCACATGATCATCGGCAGTTTTTCCTTTTTCTTGATATCATAACCGACCGGCAGATACAGTGTTCCTGACAGTTCCAAACCGTCTTCTCTTTTGTATTTGATCACTTCTTTGTGCACATTTTCAATCTTTTTGAACGGATTTTCAAAATATGTAATCTGAACCGGAGCAGTCTTTTTCTTTATATTTCTGACATAATAATTCGGATATTCATTTTTTGATTCCATCCTTACCAGAATCTCACCTTTTTTAATGTCGAGAATCGAACTGATGTCTTCCTTTTTATTGGTCAGATTTGACTGATACAAACGATTGGCCTTCAGTGTTTTCAAATTCAATTCATCCACAAACGGAAATTGTCCTTTTTCAGTAAATCCTTCTCCCAGCAAAAAGATATTGTCGTCCTGAATATCCAGCACATAGCGGCCGTACTCGTTTCTTTTTGTTTCGGGCGTTCCGGGATCGCTGTACTGGTCCTGATAATTTCTGTCCTCAATGATTTTTGGTTTTTGCGAAAAATCAGAAGGATTGATCAGATAAGTTTTTGTATTTCTTGTATTCCACCAGTAATCATGCATCAAAGCATAATTTTCATTTCCCCAGGTGATGCCCGAATATCTGCCGATGGTTTTTGCAATGGATTCAGGCTTTCCGTTAAATGGCGCCTCGATCTGAAAAACTTCATCTCTGAATTCAACTTCATTGGCAGGATCTCCACCGTCCAGAGCTTCGGCGAAAATCAAAGTCGCCGGTTTGTCGGCACGCCAGCTGATCGATCTTTTTCCGGTTTGTACCGCCATAAAACCTTTGGGCATATCTTCAATCAGCGGTTTTTGATTGAATTCTGTAATCAGCTTTCCGTTTTGATCATAAATATTTGTAACCAGCGGAAATCTGCCAAGCGGAACGATGTACGAATAGGGTCTTTCTATGGTCGAAATCATGATATAATTTCCGTCAGGCGAAAAAATCTCACCGTTATAAATAGCTCTTTCTTTCCAAAGTTTTGAATTTCCGTTCAGGTCAATTTTGTATAATTCAGAGGTGGTCAGTATGTCAAAATTTTCTTCGTCCGCTCTGTTTTTCAGCAAATCCTGATAAGTTCTGTTTTGTGCAAGACTTCCGTCGCTCACCGTAACGATCGGACCGGTCGGAAGAGCGGTCTTGGTGTCAACCAGTTCTTTTTTGTCTTTTGGCAGCATTCTGACCAAAATTGAATTTTCATTTTTGAACCAGGTGATCGGATTCCCTAAATTTGCATTGACTCTCGCATCTGTCAACTTCTTCGCAGTCAGCGTTTTGAAATCGACAAACCAAAGTTCCACACCGTTTTGAGCAGTATGTGTAAAAGCTATTTTGGTTTCGTCGGGACTCCATGCAAAATTTGCCAGTCTCGGATTTTCGGGCAAACCTTTGATTTGAACCGGATTTTTATCCTTAAATCTTTTGTATTGGATGTTGTTCACATAAGTAACCGTGCTCGAAATATTGGTTTTCGGATTGATTCTGAGACCCGCCAGACGCATTTCGTCTTCAGAAATTTCGGCAAGCGTTTTATAGGTATTCCGATACATAAACACGATCTGTTCTTTTTTGCTGTCCATCGAAATGGTCGGTGCACGCTGAAAGTCCACCAGCTCAAGTATTTCGGGCGGCGGAATCTGATAATTGATGTCCTCCTGTGCAAAACCGATTGCAGCAAGCGCAATTAAGATTATTGAAGTCAGTTTTTTCATTTCTGTAAATTTTGATCAATTGTAAAAATAGGAATTATTTCAAACAAAGAAAATGGAGCGATTCGGCTGAATCAGCCTTTTGATTTTCAGAAAGAATTTATTAAAAAAAAGATTCCGATCAAACGACCGGAATCTGAGTTTATCAATGAAAAAAGTATTTGCTATGACTGATTGGTCAAATGAGAAACCGGTTTTTCATTGTTTTCTTTGAAAAGCAGTTTTTTTGATCTTCCCTTTTTGTAAATATTATTTTTGATCAGTTTTCCTTTTCTCAATTTTCGCTGTTCCTCTTCGGGCAGATGATACACATCCGTACATTCTTCTGAACAGCAGCCGTCATATTTCGCACGGCATTCGTCACATTGGATAAAAAGTATATGACAGGCTTCGTTGTTGCAATTGGTATGACTGTCGCATGGCTTTCCGCATTGATGACAGTGAGCGATCACATCATCTGAAATCTTTTCACCCATTCGCTGGTCAAAAACGAAATTCTTACCGATGAATTTATTTTCCAAACCTCTGTCTTCGCAATCGTTTGCATATTTGATGATACCGCCTTCCAACTGATGCACATGAGTATAACCGTTGTGTTTGAACCAGGCTGAAGCTTTTTCGCAACGGATTCCGCCGGTGCAGTACATCACTATATTTTTGTCTTTGTTTCCTTTCAGAATTTCATCCTCAATGATCGGCAGCGATTCTCTGAAAGTATCCACATCGGGCGTGATTGCGCCTTTGAAATGACCGACTTCTGATTCGTAATGATTTCTCATATCGATCAGTATGGTTTCCGGATCTGCTGTCAGTTCGTTAAATTCCTCAGCTGAAAGATGTTTTCCTCGATCGGTTACATCAAAAGTGTCGTCGTTCAAACCGTCTGCAAGAATTTTATTTCTGACTTTGATTTTCAGTTTCAGAAACGGAAATTCAACATCAGCTTCGTCCACCGCAATATTCAAACGGACGCCTTCCAAAAATGAAATTTCGTCCAGTGTTTTTCTGAATTCCTCAAACCGATCGGCGGGAATCCCGATTTGTGCGTTGATTCCTTCATGCGCTACATAAGTCCGGCCGACTATGCCGAGTTCAAACCATTTCTGATAAAGATAATTTCTGAAAATCTGAGGATTGCCGATATGTGCGTATTGATAGAAAGAAACTGTCATAAAATGAACATTTTCTTCTCTCAATTGATTCAGCAATTCCTCTTTATTCAATTTGTTCCACAGTTGCATGCTATGTATTTTATTGATTAAAGATGCGCAAAGGTAAATGAAAATCGGCTGATTTGGGATGAATAAATGATGGTTTCTGTGATTTTCCCCAGAAAGCCCCCTAATGATTATTCACTGACAGGTATGAATGCAATTTGATTATTCATGAGAATTAATAAAATATTCATGAAATCAATGTAAATACCAATGAAATTAATTTCACGATCAATCTCATTGCACTTCACTTTTTTTTAACAATTTTAACATTTACATTTGGAGAACTAAAACTGTTAACTATGAAGTTGTTTTTCACTCTATTCGCATTATTATTTATTTCATTTAGTGGATTTGGGCAGACTGTTAAGATTGATAGTTTGAAATCTATTTATAGGATAGAACAGTCAAAGGTAAAAAGAATTGTTATAATGAATGACTTATGCAATGAACTTTTAGAACAATCTTCATTTGAAAAATCAAAAAGTTATTATTTCGAGTTTTTAAAATTAGCTAAACAAAATAAAACTCCAATTTATTTATCTAAAGCTCACCAGATACTATCTCGGGCATATGAAATAGATAGAAATTTTGAAGAGGCAAAAAAGCATATTGAATTGTCTATCAAAATCAATTCAAAAAGCAGAAATAACGAATTATTAGCAGAAGATTATAATAGATGTGGAAGCATATATAATCGTTTTGAAAAATATGACAGTGCTATCATATTTTTTGAAAAATCAATTCAATTGTACAAAAAGACAGGTAAGGAAAACAGCTCTGCTTATATGAATCTTAGTGCAACATTGAATAATTTAGAGAGAACCTCTGAAGCTATCGAATATACGATTAAAGCAATAGAAATAGCAGAGCAAAATAATGATATAGAACTACAGGTTAGAGGTATGCTATCTTTGGGGCATCACTCTATCAAAAATGTTGATTATAAAACTGCTGAAAAATATCTGCTAAAGGCAAATAAACTAGCAGAAACACAAAATATAGATCCTTCCTTTTTGTGTGAGTCTTATAGATTCTTAGGGCTTAACTATAGTAGAGCTTCTGAATTTGAAAAAGCTTTAAGTTATAATGAAAAGGCTATAGATTGCTACAAAAATATAGGAGATAAGTTATTTGTATTAGATGTTCTCATCAATACTTCTGCAATTTATGGTCGAATGGAGCAATATGAAAATCAGTTGTCCGTATCAAAAATGGCTCTTGATGCCGCAATTGAAGCTAAATCACAGCTTGGAATTAACGCCGTTAAATTAAATATGACAGGAGCAGAAATTAATTTAGGATACTATGATGCTGCAGAGAAAAAACTTTTTGATGTACTAAAAGACACCCTAAACTCAGAATACCTAACCAAAGATTTAGAGAAAATTTGTTACCAAAACATCGCATATTTATTCATGAAAAAACAGGATTATAAATCATCCATAAATTGGTTTATAAAGTATAAAGATTTGGAAGATTCACTTCAACTTTCAATGATTCAAAATTCCACAAAAGAAATCGAAACTCGCTACCAAACCGAAAAGAAAGAAAAACAAATTGCCGAACAGCAACTCCGGCTCACCAAAGAGAACCGAAACAAATGGCTTTTATCGGGTGGTTTAATCGGTTCACTGGCTATATTGGGAGTTGTAGGTTTTTCTTATCAACGGAATAGAAAACAGAAAGAGCAGATCGAGAATCTGCAAAAGGAACTTCATCACAGAGTAAAGAATAACCTTTCTATCATTGACACCTTTATAGAAGTTGTAAAAAAGGAACTGCCCGATGCAAAAGCACAGGGTAAACTCAACGAGTTGCAAAACCGTATAATCAGTATCAATGAAGTTCACCGTCAGCTTTACAACAGTAAGAATATTACAAGCCTGTACCTTAAGAAATACATAGATACACTTGCAGAAAATGTCAGTCATTCGTTTGACAAGCCTGAGATTGAATTAAAAACAGAAATCCCCGAGACCGCTGTTCTAAGTGCTGAACGTTCTTTTCCGGTTGGTTTGATCGTAAATGAATTTCTTACAAATTCTTATAAATATGCTTTTGAGAATAATGGTGCCGGGAAAATATGGGTGTCTCTGAAAGAAAAGGGGAACAGTTTTTTATTGAGCTTGTCGGACAATGGAAAAGGACTTCCTGCAGGATTTGATGTGAAAGAAACCAATTCATTTGGTTTGAGAATTATTAAATTACTGACAGAGCAGTTAAACGGTAATTTTTCGATGAAAGGGGATGATGGCGTATCGCTTGAAATTGAATTTCCAAAAACTTAAAAATCATAATCGGATGAAAGCACATATTTTGATTGTTGAGGATGAAGCCATTCTTTATGAAAGATTAAGAATGACGCTGGTTCAGGAGCATTATTCAGTAGATGAATATTCTCCGAGTGTAAACCAGGCGATTAAACAAATCAACATTAAGCGACCGGATTTGGTTTTGCTTGATATAGATTTAAAAGGAAAAGAAACAGGTTTGGATTTGGGTGAACGTCTGCACAGTGAATTTAAGATTCCTTTTATTTATGTCACCCAATATAATGACGATGAAACTTTTTACAAAGGGTTGAATACTCAACATGAAGATTTTGTGGTAAAAACAAAACCGCACATGGATAGCAGGGAACTGTTGCGTAAGATTCAAACCGTATTGAATCGATATCGTGAAAAAGCACCCGGAGCAAAGGAAGGTGTGATGGGGCTTACAAAATATAAGGAAGAAATCCGATCAGTAAGTCACACAAAGGAAATTACCAAAGTTCCCGTTGCCTTTGAGGATATATTGTATTTTTCGACTTACCGACTTAAAATTGAAGGCTCAAATGTTGAGAATGTGCGTACAAATTATGTTGTTTTCAAAACAAAAGATGGAGATGAATATTTTCTGAATACTTCACTTACCAATCTGCTGGGCAGTTTACCTCATCATTTTTGCAGAATCAATGACAAGACCATTGTCAACTTGTCAGAAGAAACTTTCAACGGCCGAATCAATGGTGCACGTTTGGTAATAGGAGAAGAAGAATTTACAATAACTCCGACCTACAAAAATGAGGTGAAAAAGAGAATTGATTTTCTGTATGAATCATAAATAATTCTCAAAATATCAGAAGGTAAGAACCCTTATCCTATTCAAATCTGTAAATTTATACAATCTCTTTCTTCTGAATTTCATAAAAAAACGTTGGAATTGCATTGAAAAACCCCAAATTTTCATTGAGGTATGGAAATGCTGTTTTTAGTTGTGAGATTTGGGCTAATAACATTAAACATAATTAACATGAAAAGATTAATTTATTTATTCGCAGTCATTGGATTTATAAGTTTAAATTCTTGTAAAACGGCTTCAATTGTTCAAACATCAAATGAAAAGTACGAACAAACTAATCCGAATTCTATTGAAATCTTTTTAAGTAAAAAGCCGGATAGAGATTATGACGAGATTGGGAAAGTGAGCTCTGACAAATATAATGGTTTCGGAATAGCCAAGAAATCCGAGGTGAAAATTCAAGAAGATTTGAAAAAGAAGGCAGCATCTATCGGAGGAAATGCTATAATTAATGTCACTGAGGATTTTGCAAGTATTTCTGGAATTGTAATTAGATATAGATAACAAATTAGTGATTTACCAAAAACCAGGAAACATGAAACTAAGACTATCCTCTTTTCTTATTATGATTTTTTCAATTGTTATTTCACAAGAGAGAACTGTAATAACTCTACTTCCTTTTCAATCAGCAGATTCAAATTTTCAAAATGAAGCCATAATTATTTATGACAAAGTGAGGCAGAGTTTCATTACCGCAAAACGATTTGAAATAGTTGAAAGAAGTGAAATAAACAAAATAGAATTGGAAAGAGAGGTTCAGAAAAATGAATCTTTCATTAACAATAATATTGTTGCGCAGGGAAATATGATGGCAGCGGAACAAATTGTAACGGGACACCTAAATAATGTTGCCTATTCTAAGGTAGTGGACGAAAAGACCGGAAGTTACTATTATAAATGTAAAATTTCTTTTACAATAAATGTATTGGATGTTGAAACCGGAATGGTTTTGCATTCAAAAACTATTTCGCCAACTGAAAGCTTTGCTTCAGGATTGTTAACCAGAGGGATAACCGGAGTCTCTACTCCATCTGACGCATTAAAAAATACTTTGAGCAGAACCGATAAATATATTAATGAATTCATATTGGAGTATTTTCCATTGAAAACAGAAATTATAAAAATTGTGGAGGTGAAAAAGGATGAAGCTAAAAGTTTATTGTTGAATGTTGGTTCTTTCCAGGGAACAAAAAAGAATTCTGAATTCAATGTTTATGAAATTTCTAGTGTTGAAGTTAATGGAAGAAATATATCTCGTGAAGTATTAATCGGTAAAGTAAAAATTAAAGAGGTACAGGGCGAAGAAATCAGTTTGGCTGAAGTGAAAAAAGGAGGCGTTGAAATACTTTCCAAATTTTCAGCAAATACCCAATTAGTTTGTAAAGCAACATTATGAGAGATATAATAAAATACGGGTCTATAATTATCGTAATGATAATGATTTCTTGTGGAAGTAAAAAAGATTATAGTTTCACCTCGGCTGAGGTGGCGCTGGTTTCAAGCAGTGGGTATGAAACCATTACATTAAGAAGCACCGGCTATGGAGAAAGCAAAGGAGAATCGATAAAGAATGCCGAAATATCAGCTTTTAAGAACTTGTTCTTTAGAGGAATCCCGAGTTCAAACTTTAGCAAGCCACTTATTGATATTGATGAAACCAAAGCTACCAGTAAAAATCAAAGCTATTTTGATAATTTTTATAATAAACGGATGAAGACATTTATATCATCATCCTATCAATCAACTCCATTTCAAAAGAAAGGAGGAATTTATGCCACAACTGTTGACTTAAAAATCAATGTGAGTATTCTAAAAAGGGATTTGGAAGAGAATGGAGTAATTAGAAAATTTGGGTTATAACAAAAAGAATTTAGTATGAAAGGAAGATTTATTTTATTGATATTTTTTGCGTCATTCGTAACTTTTGGACAAGAAGTCAGAACCATTCAGCCAAGCATTATGGTCATACCTTATACCAAACAGGGGGAAGATATACGAACCAAAATAGAAAATGACTTTAACATAAGAACAGCAATCTCAACGGTGACTGAAGGATTTAAGGCTCGGGCTTACGATACAAAAGATTTTGAAACGCTATTAAGAGCTTTACTCAGAGACGAGGCGGTTATGTCAGAAAATCAAACAGACTTCAGGGATAGAATTTTTCAAAATGCAGGAACTGATATAATAGTTGAATTGGACACTGAATATTTTCAATCTGGATCAGGTAATTCATTCAAGATCATTTTACGGGGAAATGATGTTCACTCTGGTACCTCATATTCAAGTATAAACTGCGAAAGTGGAAAGTATTATACAACTGATATTGCCAAACTTGCAGACAAAGCTGTTACAAATTGCATCAATCCTTTCTTGGACATGATGAATGAAAAGTTTGGAGAAATTGTTGAAAATGGTAAAAGCGTAAAAATAATTTTTGAATTCAGCCAGGATTCCAGTTGGTCTATGAGCAGGACTGTACCCTCAAAAAATGATAAATTAAAATATGTCATAGAAGACTGGCTGAATGAAAGTGCTTTCAAAAACTATGTTGTGATATCTACTGTTACAGACACTCAGCTTATGGTTGAAGAATTCAGATATCCGTTAAGAGATCCAAAGACAAACCAAAACAATACACCGAGAACTGTAGAAAGAAAAATTGAGACATTCTTGGAATCTATCAATATTCCTTTCAAATCCGATAATAACAGAAGTACGATTTATGTAACCATAAAATAATTCATCATGAAATATATTTTTAAATTAATAATCATTTTGGTAAGTTTCTCAATTGCTCAAGGGCAAAATCCTGACCTTGAAAATAAAATTACTCTTGCTGTTGTTTTGCCTGATAATTCTGAACATTTATCGAACGCTCAAATTTCAAAAATAGCAAGCAAAATGCAGAAAATGGTGACCAATTATGGTATTTCCGGTGAAGGCTATACCAATAATTTTGTAATCTATCCAAAGTATGAAATTCATGATAAGAATATAGTAGAAGGAATGAAAAATGTCAATATTATTGATGTGGAATTTGGACTATTTATCAAGGAGTTAAATTCCGGGAAAGTTTATGCCTCTTATTCTCAAACTTTAAAAGGAGATGGATACAGTTATGAGCAGGCAGTTAATCAAAGCATATCAAAAATTTCCACATACAATGAAAAATTGGAAGTATTTTTTGAAGATGCGAAATTAAAAATAATAGGGTACTACACAGAGAACTGCGATCAAATCTATAATAATGGAGATTCATTAATCAAACAAAAACGTTTTTCAGAAGCTATTGCATTATTATATACGGTTCCTTCCGAAGTTGGTGAATGCTATGAGAAAATCAGATCTAAACAGGATGAAGCTTATCTGGCATACCAAAATCAACAATGTCAGGAAAATATTCAAAAAGTAAAATCACTAATTGCTGATAAAAAATATAGCACTGCCTTAAATATTTTGGGGACAATCGATCCTACTTCTTCCTGTGCGCAGACAGCAGAAAATCTAATTAATGAAATTGCATTAAAAATTGATGAAAAAGATAAACAATTGTTTCAGCAACAGGAGCAATTACGAAAAGATGCCAAAGAGATGGAAATATTACGAATGAAGAACATCAAACAAATTGCAGAAGCATATTATAAAAGTAAGCCAAGCACAGTTATTTATAAAAGCTTGTTTTAACGCAGATATTTTACAACGTTGGTAATTGGTGATGAAGGGTTCATTTTCATTTCTATTCTAAAAAAAGAGAAGTGAAAAATCGTTTTGATTTTTTATTTAAATCAAAGAAAAAATACATACAAACATACTTTGAATTTGGAGATTGCGCATACTGCGAATAAAAATAATCATTATGAGAATAATTATTTTATACATTTTTACCTGCATTTTTCTCTACGCCTGTGACAAAAATAATGACCGAGACGTAGAGAATAAACTTAAAGAAATGGAATATAAACTTGCCAAACAGGAACATCAGATTAAAGAGCAGGAAAAATCATTATCTGAACCGATACAGCAGGGCGAACCGCCAAAAAGTATTGAGATTGAAGGCATCACCTACTCAAAGATAAATGGCGTTACCTACACGCATTCACCGTGCTATATTAAAAACATATACCAAAACAATGGTAACTACTATTTGGTTGCTGACTTCATACAGCGGAAACATTATTACAATGAACCCGGATACGAAATAATCAACCAAAATCCGAAACTGCGTACCTTCCGCTTTACGCCATCTTCCCAAATCACAATAGACTGGAAAACCGCAACCATAAATCAATTAAACCAGTATATAAATTCACGTGATTTCAATATTACAGTCGTAGGAGAAAAAATTATTGAAATAAGTTCCTATCAATCTTAAAACTTAAATTATGCTATCTGTCAACAACATCCGCCACCCGAAAGAAGAGACCTATTATGGCATTATGCTTTTTGTAAGTATAGTCGTATATATAATACTTGCCTTGCCAATATTATCATTAGTATTTGGTTCAATATTACCATTTGGGTATCTTATTAGAGTTATAGGATTAATGTTTTCGGGGGTAATAATTTTAATTTTACAAATCGCATTAATTATTGCTATTTTTATGTGGTGGAGTTCAATCCGGTTTAAAGCACATATCTTTGGGCACTCGGTCAATGTAAACGCTAATCAATACCCTGAGATATACAAAATCGCTCAAAACCAGGCACAGCAGTTAGGAATAATGTTACCAAGAATATTCATTATAAACGATAGGGAAACCAACGCATTTGCTACCAAAGTTTTCAGGGGTAAATATATTCTGCTTAATTCGGGTATAGTCGATGCGCTACTAAGTACAGACAGGACAAAGGAACTGGAAAGCATCATAGGGCACGAACTCGGGCATCACGCTGCCGGGCATTTGAGCACCTTTAAAAGAATTCTTCTTTTTCCCGGCAAGTTAATTCCTTTTGTCGGTTCGGCCTATTCAAGAGCTTGTGAACTCACCTGTGATAGAATAGGTTTTATGCTTTGCGGTGACTGTGAAGCTTCTCAAAGGGGTTTATTTGCTTTGGCACTTGGAAGTTCCCGCCTTCTCAAAGACGGAAACATGAATGCTTTCGTCGCGCAAGAAAATGAAATACCCGACATTGCAGCCTTTTTTAATAAGCTGTACGCTTCTCATCCGAGGACGACCGTACGCATAAGAGAAATAGCTCGTTATTCGAAAACTGGGAGACATAGTCAATTTGAACATTCAGGAAATCTGAATTCGATACCTCATCAACAACCGATTGTAAATGAAATCAGCAATGACGATTTATTTTCATAATTAAAACTCAATGAAGATATGGAAAATCAGGTCGTAACATCATTTGAAAAAGGAAATAAACTTTACAAAGGCAAGTTATATTCAGAAGCGCTTGAAGAATTTAAAAGAGTAACGGAGCTTGACCTGACGCATTATAATGCACATTTCTGTGTAACCAAAACACTTGTCAGGCTTGAAAGAACAGAAGAAGGAATCAGTTATTTCCAAAAATATGCAAACTTGATTCCTCAGGAAAAACAAGCATCTTATGTTTCTGCTCTTGCCAATATTCTCACCGAAGAAAACCAGGCGAATCGGGCACTTTCACTTTTGGAAAAAGTAAAAGATAAATTATCTTCCGAAGAATCACTAAACTATATAAAAGCACTTTTGGGAAATTCACAAAAAGAGGAAGCTATCCAAATGGTTATCAACCTGCCTGTGGGGGATATTGCTGAAATGTATAAAAAACTAAATACTCCTGAAATAGGAAATATTATTGAACCTTTTATAAAATTACAACAAAAGGAAACTATACTAAAAAATTATGCGATAAACGATGACGGATATGAAAACGCCGTTTCAGAAGTATCAAAACGATTGAAGTTTCTGCGAGAAAATAAAAACAGCAATCACCTTGAAGAATTTGAAAAAATTAAAGCCTTCATTCTTCAGGCACAGGAATCATTGTATCAAAAAACAAAATCAAGGATTGAAACAAACTTTAATTTATCAAAAGCAAAAGAAGAAATCGCCATCCTGCAAAAAACAGGGTTTGATAAGGACAAAATAAGCCCGTTGGTAAACAAGCTGAACAACCGGCAAAAGGCTGCGCAAAACAAAACCCTGAAAAAAATAATGACAATTTTCGGAATTGTTTTATTGCTCGGCTTATGTGGTTTCATAGGTAAAACTTATTGGGAAGATATTAAAAAAATGGCGGGGATTGGATTTGATTATGAAAACGCTATCTATGAATTGGTAAAAGCCAACAATGATAAGAATTTGTATCAGGTCATGAACCACTTCTCTCCTTATATAGAACAATTCGGGAAGACAGAGTACCCCGAACCATCATTTATAGAAAACGAATACAACAACATTTGGCAGAATACCCCTGATTTAAAAATCAATATAAAATTGATTGAGAAAATATCTGACAATATATATGATTTATATGCTACCTATACATATATAAAACCCTCAGGTGAAACCGATGAAATTCCCGGAAAAACAAGAATTGTATTTGATGAAGACGGGAAAATCATAAGATATTATGAAATTGAATAATGTAAAAACATTTCTTATGAAAAGAGCGCTTATCTTATTGGTTATCAATCTATTTGTTTTTTCTTGTGGAAAATCAGGTGAAGAGGATAAGAAAATGAAGGAATTGGAATACCAACTTGCCAAAAAGGAGTACGAACTCAGACAACAGGAAAATGAAATCCAAAACCCGCCTGCCAAAACACAAACAGCCGTGATAATTGACAAAGACGGCTGGACAAACGTAAGAAATGCTCCAAATATGGAAGGAGTCATCATTGACCGCATATATGAAGATGAGATTTTTGAAGTTATCCCAAGTTTAAACGAAAACTGGTGGCTTGTAAAAACACCTAACGGTATAGAAGGATATATGCATAAATCAAAAATTAAAATCTCTGATGCTCCTGCCATAAATACAAGTGACAAAGCACCGCCAAACGGTAAATATACTTATTCGGTTTACATTGCTGAATTTGGCTTTGTGACAGAAAATGCTGCAAGTGTAATTATAGATAATGATAAAATCAAAATTATAAGCATTCGTGATGATATTCAAGGGATGAGCTACAAAAAGGGTGATATCATTGAAGAAGGAACGATTATGTTACATAAAAGCGGTGTTTGGATAATTGCCCTCCATAAAAATGACGTTTACAGTGAAGAAGTCGGCGGTTGTTCTGATGGTCCTACTGTCATTGATTTTAATAAAAAACAAGTAATCGTATGTTAAAAAAAATCTTTTTCATCGTATTTTGTTTTACATTTTTTGCTTGCAAAGAAAACAGTGAGGCCAAAAAGAGAATTCAGGAATTGGAAGCCAAAATCGCACAGCAAGAAGAATTGCTAAATAATACAGAACATGAAAGTTATAAAATTCAAGAAACACATGAGAATATAGAGCAACAAAAAATTACACCGATAAAAATTACAAAAGAAGGCGTAATTGCTGAACTGAGAAAACTACAGACATTAGAAAACATCAAGATCGACATCGAAAGGGGAAACATGATTTTTATTGGAGATGTAAATAATGATGGTTTTGAAGATGCCGTTATTACATACTTTGTAGAAGATACTGAAATGGAGCTCTATTATGGAAAGGCCTCAGGTGCCGATTTATGGAAGATTGTTTTGTTCATAAATGACTTGAATAGCCTCAATTTGAGTGATAACATCCCTTTTTCGGACTTGGTTCCGGTCCGTGCCTTTGGTTTTGATGAATATAAGATTAAAAGCCTTAGTAACAGTAAACTTAAAATAAATTATATGCGAGATAAAAGTTACGATGTGGGCTATAACGCCACAATGGAACAATTTGAATTAATCCCAATTGAAATTTCAATTAAGAGCGGGAAATTTATAATTCCAAAATAATAAATATTTTATGAAGAATCTATAAGGAAAAGAGGAGGATTCTTGACATTTATCATAGAATAGTCCAATCAGAGCGAAAGCATCCAGATTTCTATAGACCTTTAAATAAAACAAATATGAAAACCGCTTTATTAATCTCCGTTTGTTTCTTGTTCTTTACCTGTCAAAGTAAAGGAGACCAGGAAAAAATTAAAAAATTGGAATATGAGCTCGCGAAACAGCAGTATAATTCAGGAAAAACAGATTCGCTGAAACAATCTTCAGAAATTGATTTTCCCAATGAAACACAAGCAACTAAACCGACCGCTATTCAGCCGCAAAGCCAGGAAGAAATCGTATTGGAAATTAGGAAAGAATTTCAACGAATCAACAAATTGAATTTAACAAAAAAAGAATATGAATGGGAGGGAAATGGATGTGGAGAATTTACCATCACCTATTTCTTGGAAAACGGTCTAATTGTAAAAGTGGTTGAAAAAGGCTGGATAGGGGATGGAAGTTGGATAAAAGAGTATTATTACCAAAACAAAGAATTCATCTTCAGTTATGAAGTTTTTTATCCTGATTATTCGGATAAAATGGAATATCGTACTTATGTCAAAAATAACCAAACCATAAAGTATATGGAGAATCAGAAAGTGCTGCCGTGTGAAACATGCAGTTTCAATGCTTTATCTCAAGAATATAAAATTCTTGAAGCATACAGCACAAAAGATTTCTCAAATGCGCTTTGTAATTATTAAGAATTATGAGAAAGCATATCATCATCACATTGCTCATTGGCTTCGCAATGGTCGCCTGTAAGCATAACGATAAGGAAACTGAGTTAAAACTCAAAGAAATGGAGTATGAACTCGCTAAACTCAAACATCAGGAAGGGGAAAAAACCAAATCTGAGCAACCCTCCTCAGTACAAGCAGAACAAACTAATCCCACGCAAAGCAGCGGTTCTTTGGATTCGGAGATTCCATACAGCTATGCATATATCACGTCATCCAATGTTATTTTCCGAAGCAGTCATTCCACAAATTCCGCTTCGCTCGGCAAATTCAAAACCAATGAGCGCGTAGAAATTATAGACGAATACAATCCTGACAACAGCAATGAAGCTATCACACGACGCACCGTACAGCTCTATGACGACAATGGACGCACAGTCTATAAACTCAACCCGGGTAAAGCCGTACAAATTGTTGATGAATACGACGTATCTTACCGTGTTTCCTTCAAAGATTCCCGCTACGGAAAACTTTATGCAGAAGTTAATGCTGATGATTTGGAATTCATTTCCGGCGACAAATGGTATAAAGTCCGTCGTACAGATGGCAGAATCGGATGGGTGTTTTCTAAATTCGTAAGCAGATGAAAAAAATAATTATAATTCTTACAATAAGCATCTTTTTCGGCTGTAAAAGCAAAGAAAACCACGACACCGAAAAACACAATGAAACGACTGAAAAGCACCATGAAATTTCTGACAAAAAATCCAAAATTGATCTGAAATCGGGTAAAATTGCCAACATTTCCGGAAATCAGGACATCGAAAAACTACTGACAGGAAAAGGAAACTACAACGACCAAACCCTTTTCACAACAGCTATTCCGGACAAGTATGCAAGTAAAGAAATTACTTATCTCAGAATTGAAACCTTAGATGCATTTCTTGAAATGGCAGAAGCAGCCGAAAATGATGGAATTTTGCTTAAGATCGTTTCCGGCGCTCGAGGTTTTGACCGTCAAAAAAGAATTTGGGAACGGAAATGGAATAATTCCACAATAGAAAATCATGCTGAACGTGCATTAGACATTCTAAAATACAGTTCTATGCCGATGACTTCCAGACACCATTGGGGTACAGACATTGATCTCAACAATTTAGAAAACAGTTATTTTGAAAGTGGCGAAGGATTGAGAATTTATAAATGGCTTACTGAAAATGCCTCAAAGTATGGATTTTGTCAAGTTTATTCCGATAAAATGATAGATGGCAGAAAGGGTTATGAAATGGAAAAATGGCATTGGTCGTATATGCCTCTTGCAGAAATACTTCTCAAGGAATACAACAGAAATATTAAATATGAAAATATCACAGGATTTCTTGGGAGTGATAAAGCCAGAGAACTAAATATCATAAATGACTTTGTTAATGGAATTGAACATTGTCAAGATTGAAATTAATATCAAAGAACTTACATTGTAGTTTTTTCTTTTTATAAGTTTACCATATCCCTGATTTTTGAATTTGCGATTTCACAACTGCTCTATAAACTCAATAAACAATTCCTTCAAATTCAGAAAACCTTCCAGATTCAAAGTATCTGCGGCATCCAGCGGATCGTGATAATATCCCGGGCCGCCCAAAGTGTAAGTGAAAAATGAGGGAACACCCACCATGAAGAAAGGGCAGTGATCGGAATTGCAGGCTTCACCTCTTTTTTTGATTTGGGGAGTTAATTTTTTTTCGGAATTGATTTGATTCAGCAACTCAAATTCTTTGGTGAAAATGCTGCTGTTTACAATCTGAATTCCGTTTTCACCTGCACCCATGATATCAAAATTCAAAAGAAATTTAATCTCCGAAAGCGGAAACATCGGATGTTCTACAAACCATGACGAACCGACCAGACCGGCTTCCTCGGCTGCAAATGCAATAAATACCAGACTGTATTTGGGTTTGTGATTTGAAAAATATTTGGCAAGTTCAATCAGAAAAGCTGTTCCGCTTGCATTGTCGCTGGCACCACGAAAAATTGTATTGCCGACCTTTCCGAGATGATCATAATGTGCGGTAATCACAATCAGCGAATCCGGATTTTCACCTTCGATTTTGCCGATGACATTTCTTGCTTTGAAATCTTTTACAAAATTTGCTTGGATGCTGTAATTGTCGATTTTTAAATCTTTTGAATAAAATTTATCAGAAACGATAAACTCTGAAATACTGTCCTGTTCAAGCGAAAGCGATGCAGTCAGTTTGTCTTTGGTAAAAAAGAAAATTGCGCGGTCACGGTTTTCATCCGGCCGATAAAAATTTGGCCAATCTTTGTAATAGCTGCCGATCGAATCGATTTCAAACTGATAAGGCGGAAAGACAATATGTTTCAAATGCTGAGCTTTCATGTCTTCTCCGATAAATTCGGTCAGTTTCTGATTTGAAGTCAGCGCTTCTGAAAATTTGACCGGATCAAACAGATACAGATCGCGTTTGAAATATTTCTGTGATTTTGAATTGGGTCTGACCAGAAAATCGATTCCGTATTTCAGCTCCTTTCCGTTGATTTTTAATTCTGCATCTTCAATGATATTGATCGGCATAGTAAATTCCTGAAAATAGGAATCTCCGATCTTTTTCAAACCGATTTCTTTAAATTGAGTCGCCACATAATCGGCTGCTTTTCCCATTCCGTCGTCAACATAGCCGCGACCCGAAAATTCATCCGATGTCAGTTCCCGAATCACAGTTTTTGGGAAATCCAGTGTGGTTGCGGTCTGCTGCGCATTAATCATTTGAGACTGGATCAGCAGCGGAAAAACAAACAGTGAAACAAAAGAAAAGGACTTCAAGTTTTTAAATTTTGAATTACGAAGTTATAAAATCAAAATTGATTTCAGCGATCAAAGAATCCGTAATTAAACCGATCTTCTTTTTATATTTATCAAAAATTTAGACAAGAAATTAATCCAAACCAATATGGCACTGATCAGAGAATTGAACGGAAATACACCCGAATTTGGAAACAATTGTTTTTTGGCAGAAACCGCAGTAATCATCGGCGATGTTATAGCCGGTAATGAATGCAGCATTTGGTACAATGCGGTTTTGAGAGGGGATGTCAATTCGATCCGTCTCGGGAACCGGGTGAACATTCAGGACAATGCGATGGTTCACTGTACTTATCGGAAAACAAAAACAATTCTGGGCAACAATATTTCGATCGGTCATAATGCGGTGGTTCACGGTTGCACGATTCACGACAATGTGCTGGTCGGCATGGGCGCGATCATTATGGACAATTGTGTGGTCGGTTCTTTTTCGATCATTGCAGCCGGCGCGGTTGTCACTCAAAATACGGAGATTGGTGAAGGTGAGATTTGGGCAGGAATTCCGGCAAAAAAAATCGGTCTGGTTTCAAAAGAACTCAAAGAAGGCGAAATCCAAAGAATTGCAGCCAATTATGTAAAATACAGCGGCTGGTATAGCAGCGATCAGTAAAAAAAATGAAAAAAAACGATTTCGGGCTGAAAATTCCAAACTAATTTTGTACATTATTTCAGAGGCCAAAAGGTGAATTTAACTACAAAGAAGGTTTCCATCGCCGGTCTGATCATTGCCCTGGGAATCGTTTACGGTGATATCGGAACTTCGCCGCTTTACACAATGAATGCGATTGTCAGAGGTCGTGTCGTGGATGAATTGCTTGTCGTAGGTGCTGTTTCTCTGGTCATATGGACACTGACGGTTCAGACTACCATCAAATACGTCTGGCTGACGCTGAAGGCGGACAACAAAGGTGAAGGGGGTATCTTTTCGCTTTATGCACTGGTAAGAAAATATTCAAAGAAAATCATGCTGATTGCAATGATCGGAGGCGCCGCATTGCTTGCTGACGGTCTGATCACGCCTGCGATCACCATCACTTCGGCAATCGAAGGGATCGGTATGGACGAGTCTTCTACGGTCACACTGGTATTGTTTATACTTGTAATCCTGTTTTTTCTGCAGCAGTTCGGCACCCGTTCCATCGGCAAACTTTTTGGCCCGGTCATGCTGATTTGGTTTCTGCTGATGGCTGTTATGGGGTTAATCCATATTGCTGATGATGTTAAGATATTTAAGGCAATCAATCCATACTACGGAATAAAACTTCTGGTGGTCGAGCCCAAGGGATTTTGGATACTCGGTGCTGTGTTTCTTTGTACCACCGGAGCAGAAGCGCTCTACTCGGATTTGGGACATTGCGGCAAAAAAAACATACATATCTCCTGGATATTTGTCAAAACCTGTCTGATACTGAATTATACCGGTCAGGGCGCATGGCTGCTTCACAATCATCTCGGTGAAGTGCTGCCGACAGGTGTCAATCCGTTTTTTCAGATTATACCCGTAAATTTTAGAGGAACCGGAATACTGATCGCTGCCTTTGCAGCCATCATTGCATCTCAGGCACTGATTACAGGTGCATTTTCAATCATCAGTGAAGCGATGAAACTGAATCTCTGGCCAAAATTCAAAGTTTCTTATCCGAGCCGCGAAATCGGACAATTGTATATTTCAACCATCAACTGGGCATTGTTTGCAGGTTGCTCGATGATCGTACTGTCGTTCAGAAGTTCGGAGGCAATGGAAGGTGCCTACGGTCTTTCGATCACCATTACGATGATCATGACATCGATACTGTTTTCTTATTATATGTATGTAAAACGCTATCCGAAATTCTGGATCGGTTTGTATCTGGTGGTCTATATGACGATAGAGCTCTCGTTTCTGACCGCAAATCTTGAAAAATTTGGACATGGCGGCAAAGTGACCATCTTTATCGGAAGCGTGCTGTTTGCGGTAATGTTTGTATGGAATCGCGCCAGAAAAATCAGAAACAGACATGTTGAATTTGTGCCGATTTCATCTTATGTGCCGATACTCAGAAAATTATCAAAAGACAAATCGGCACCCAAATATGCCACCCATTTGGTATATCTGACCAGTGCTGACAATCCGAAGGAGATCGAACACAAGATCATCTATTCAATCCTCTACAAAAGACCTAAACGGGCTGATATCTATTGGTTTGTACATGTCAATGTGGTCGATCATCCGCATACCACCGAATATAGTGTGGAGACGATAGTGCCAAACGAAATCATAAGGATAGAATTCAGACTCGGTTTCAAAGTTGAGCACAGGATACAGCTGATGCTGAGAAAGGTTTTTGAAGAAATGGAAGAAAAAAAGGAAGTGGTCATCAAAAGCAGATACGATTCGCTGGTTGATGAGGGCATACCGGGTGACTTCAGATTTGTGGTCATTGAGAAATTTCTTTCAAAAGAAAATGAGCTTCCCATGTTTGACCGGATCGTAATGAAAGCTTATTTCTTGCTGAAACAAATCAGTCTTTCCGAAGAAAAAGGTTTTGGTCTCGACCCGTCAGATGTGACCCTCGAAAAATTCCCGCTGGTGTTGAGCTCTCCTCCAAATTTACATTTAAAAAGAATCAATTAAAGGATTCACTCAAAACTGATACTTTCATATTAAACAATCTAAAAAAATGAAGCTGTCCAAAAAGGGTGGCTTCTTTTTTATGCGGCTAATTTTTCAGAATGTT
>JACFND010000042.1 GCA_019455045.1 Flavobacteriia bacterium | reverse complement strand
TAATAGTCTATCAGTGGTTTATATTTTTAATAAAAAAATGTGCGGAAGTCAGGAGTACATATTTTTTTTCATTGGGAAATCCTGAAAATAATCCAATTCGGAAACTTCGAAACAGATTAAATTTCTTTCTGAATCAGCTGATTCGTCAGTTCGTCATTCAATTGACCTTTCAGCAGATCGATATTTGCGCCAAGCATTTCTGCAAGCTCGCTCAACAGCGGAAAGAATCTGCTCTCTTCCGCAGTTTCGGGATTCATAAACGGAAGCATATAACTGAGAATCGCTGACAGTAGCAACATATTGATTAGGATTCCAAAAACAGCACCGCCCAAACGGTTGAACAATCCCAAGCCGACCGCTTTTGCCAGTCCGGTAAAGATTTTCGCAATTAGTTTGATACCGGCATAAACCAGTATGACCGTAAAAATAATTGATGCAAACGGAATCCATTCTTCAGATACCAGATTTGAATCAGCAACCGTTTTTTCGAGCAAACCCGAGAATTTAAACCCTGCCCAGACGGCTGCTCCGATTGCAACAAAACCCAGAAATGCTTTGATGAATCCGTTTTTGAATCCCCAGAAAGCACCAAGGACAGCCCCAATTGTGATTATGCCGTCGAGCCAGTTCATCAGCTCACTGCCAGATGTTTTTTACTGATATTTTTTAATGCATCGATCAATACATCCACTTCTTCTTTTGTGTTGTATATGCTGAATGAAATCCTCATCGGCGAACAGACTGAAGATTTTCCTTCTTCGAGTACAGATTCGAGTACAGGCGAAACCTGGGCTGCACCCGAGCTGCATGCACTTCCCTGAGAAACCGCGATTCCCTGAAGTTCCATTTCAAAACCGATCAGATTGTCTGAAAAAGGAAGACAGATGCTCAATACGGTATAAAGACTTTTGTCAAAATCATCTGAAAAACCGTTGAATTCAACACCCGGAATATTTGCTTTCAGTTTTTCGATCGCATATCTTTTCAATTCTTCGATATGGCTTTTGTGTTCGTCCATATCTCTGATTGCCATTTCAAAAGCTTTTGCCATTCCGGCAACACCATAAACATTTTCGGTTCCCGAACGAAGTCCACGCTCCTGACCGCCGCCTGTGATCTGTGGATGAAAACCGGTTGATTTTTTGATGTATGCAAAACCGATTCCTTTGGGTCCGTGAAGCTTGTGTGCGCTGCATGAAGCAAAATCTACTTTCAGTTCTTTCAGATCCAGCGGATAATGCCCCATGGTCTGAACTGTGTCGGTATGAAACAATGCGCCGGTTTCTTCACACATTTGCTGAACTCTTTTCAAATCGAGCAGATTTCCGATTTCGTTGTTTGCATGCATCAGCGTGACCAGCGTTTTTTTGTCTGATGATTTTAATTTCTGTTCCAAATCATCATAATCGATTTCTCCTCTTTCACAGGTTTTTACTTTCAGCAGTTCGACTTTGCCGAGACGGCCCATTTCCGAAGTAGTTTCCTTCACACATTTGTGCTCCAGATCCGATGTGATGATTCTGGTTACGCTCAGATATTCAACGCAGGAACGGATGATCAGGTTGTTTGATTCTGTTCCGCAGGAAGTAAATATGATTTCGTTGGCTGCCACATTCAGGCCCGAAGCGATCTTTTTTCTTGCCAGTTCGATTTTTGATTTTGCTTCGCGCCCAAAAACATGGGTCGAAGACGGATTGCCGTAATTATTTTTCATACAGTCCACCATCTCTTCGATAACCTCGGGATGGAGAGGCGTAGTTGCTGCATTGTCAAAATAAATCTTTTTCATTTGTGTGTGTTGTGTGTTATTTGCTATGGTGTGTCATTCATTACCTGTACAAATCGGACCTGCGGATTTTCCACTTTTTGAACCATGATCAGCATGATGGGCGCTGTGATTGCATCGGTTCCGATTTTTGATGATTTGATGCTGTATTCGACATTGATTTGATTTCCGTCAATTTTCACTTCTGAAACCGTATATTCATTTCCACCCATATTTCGGCTTTGAAAATCTTTTCTGATGACCATTCTTGTATCCGGATTAAATTTGGGTGCGCTCAATGCAGGCTGATAAGTCAGATCGGCCCAAAACATTGACCACTCGCGCAAATCGGTAATGACTTCGACCCGGTCAGAGCCCGAACCTCCGTATTCTGAATTGTACAGTACGCTGAAATTCTGATCTGATTCTGAATCGTTTGAAGTAGCCATCGAATTGCTGCATGAATTGAAAAATGGCAAAACCAATAAGAAAATCAATAATCTTGACATCTGAATTTTTAGTTTGCACAAAATTAAGCAAAAAACGGTATAACTATTTGGATTCGTTGTCCAAAAATCTGAATCTCATCAGGTCAGAGGTCATAAAACGCCATTCGGGCGTCAGAAGTTCTCCTTCTTTCAATTGATACCACGGACTGAGTTCTTTGTTGTTCGGATTGGAAATGATCTGGATTTCCTGAGCAGGCCTGAATCCCTGAGCCAGCAGGAACAGCTTTTCTCCTTTCTTGTTTTCAACCATATCGACCACAATCACCACATGCCCGTTGGGAAGATTATTTTGAGCGAAGACATCGCCGATCTGAATATTTTCAAGCTTTTCGGGTCTCAAATCAGAACAGAAACTCGGTGTGGAAGCTCTTTCCATAACAAAATCCATGTATTTGTGGAATTCTGCTTTTGAATAATCACCGTTTGAAAAACTGGCAAAACTGATTTTCTGTTTTTCGGTATGAAAAGCGATTTTGTCGTATTCCTGATTGGTGAAAAGATATTCGGAAACCAGTCTGATCATTGAGCTGGCGGACATCTGAATGTTTTTTGAAGAAATCGGCAGATCTACAACAGCCACATAGATATCGTCGTTTAATTTTGATTTGCCGTTGTAATAATGCGCCATTGATCCGTCGGGAAGCAGTTCGAGCGTTCTGAGAAATGATGCAAATGTATTTTGTTTGACCGGAACACGGGTGTATCCGAGCGGAGAATCAAATCTGTCCAAAACAGTTTTTCCGTAATTGTTTACCAGCGGCGAACCTTCTGCAAATCCCATTGCACCTGAATAAAGCATCCCTTCCGAGTTCAGTGCATTGCAGGAACAGAGACCTGTTAAAACCAGAATCAATAGAATTC
The DNA here is from genome assembly GCA_019455045.1 of Flavobacteriia bacterium. GTDB lineage: Bacteria > Bacteroidota > Bacteroidia > Flavobacteriales > Weeksellaceae > Moheibacter. The sequence goes on along the minus strand of JACFND010000042.1, from coordinate 18,810 downwards.
GCTTCATTTTATTGTTTTGAAAAACTTCCGCCTTGTGTCAATTTCATCAAAATCTGTTCCAATCAAAAAACAGTAATCATAAAAAAGCGCCCAAAAGGGCGCTCCGCTATATCAAATAACAATTTTATCTTGCAATATTGACTGCTCTTGTTTCCCTGATTACAGTCACTCTCACCTGACCCGGATAAGTCAGTTCGTTTTGGATTTTGTCCGAAATCAGATAAGACAATTCTGATGCTTTTTCATCATCCACCTTATCGCTTTCCACCATCACTCTGAGTTCTCTTCCGGCCTGAATTGCATAAGCTTTTTCAACACCGTCAAAACTCAAAGCTGTGGTCTCCAAATCTTTCAGTCTCTGAATATAAGATTCCATCACCTGTCTTCTTGCGCCCGGTCTTGCACCGCTGATCGCGTCTGCAACCTGAACAATCGGTGAAATCAGTGCGGTCATTTCTATCTCGTCATGGTGTGCACCGATCGCATTGATCACATCGGGATGTTCACCGAATTTTTCTGCCCACTGCATACCGAGGATGGCGTGCGGAAGTTCCGATTCCTGTTCCGGAACTTTTCCGATATCGTGAAGCAGACCGGCCCTTTTTGCCAATTTCGGATTCAATCCGAGTTCTGAAGCGATCACACCAGCCAGATGCGCAACTTCTCTCGAGTGCTGAAGCAGGTTCTGACCGTAAGAAGAACGGTATTTCATACGTCCGACGATTTTCACCAGATCTTTGTGCAGTCCGTGGATACCGAGATCCATCACTGTTTTCTTACCTACCTCAATGATTTCATCATCGATCTGTTTGGTGGTTTTTGCAACCACTTCTTCAATTCTCGCCGGATGGATTCTGCCGTCGGTCACAAGTTTGTGAAGCGACAGACGCGCGATTTCTCTTCTGATCGGGTCAAAGCAAGAAAGGATGATCGCTTCGGGTGTATCGTCTACGATGATTTCAACACCGGTAGCAGCCTCAATCGCACGGATGTTTCGTCCTTCACGTCCGATGATTCTTCCTTTGATATCGTCAGATTCAATATTGAACACAGAAACTGCATTCTCAATCGCCTGTTCTGTTCCGATTCGCTGAATCGCCTGAATGATGATTTTTTTGGCCTCATTTTTTGCATTCAGTTCGGCTTCTTCCATGATTTCCTGAATGTGTGCCTGTGCTTTGATTCGGGCTTCTTCTTTCAGTGTTTCAAGCAATTCTGCTTTTGCTTCTTCAGCCGTGTAGTTTGAAACTTTTTCAAGCACTTCCACCTGGCGTTTGTGCATTGCATCCACTTCTTTCTGTCTCAGATTCAGTTTATCCTGACGGGATTGAAGATTGCTTTGTTCGTTTTTCAAAAGATCTTTCTGTCTTTGAATTTCTGAAAATTCAGTTTTGATTTTTTCTTCTCTTTCTTTCACTCTGGATTCCATTTCGGCGGTTTTCTTTTCGCGCTGGTTGATGGTTTCCTCGTGTGCCGATTTCAGTTCAAGGAATTTCTCCTTTGCCTGAAAAATCTTTTCTTTCTTAATCGCTTCGCCTTCTCTCTCCGAATCGCTGACAATCTCCTTTGCCCTTCTCTGGGCATCGTCAATCAGAATCTGATTTTGTTTGTCAACCGATTTCTTTGCCAGAAAGTAGCCGACAGCAGCTCCGATCAATATTCCGGCTAAACCGATTATAATACTTGTCATCTCCATTTTTTAAATTTTAGGTCATAAAAAAATCCTACACTAGTTAAAAGAGTTTTGAGTAAACTCCTGAAAAACAGGATTTGGGTTATTTTGCCATTCAGGAATCCGCCGTCAAATAATTTGAACAGCCTGAGCTGTGCGGCCCGCCTTCAGGACAACTTTCGCCCGGTAACAAAACTTATGTTGAGTTTACCAAAAATTGTTAGAACTAATGTAGGATATAATATTTGCACTGCACTTAAGCAGCTGAACGTCTCTTTTTGTATTTAATTTTCTTGTTCCAATTCTCTCTCAATGAACTCGGTGAGCTCAGACACTTTTTCATTCAACTCCTGATCGCTTCCCTCACCCGACTGTTTCAACAGATTCAATTTTGATGCCATTTGTAATGCAACCATCGAAATTGCACCCTGTTTGTCGGTTACTGCATAGCGATCTTCAAACTCCTGCACCAGCCGGTTGATTTCTTTTCCGGCATTCCTCACCGCCTCTTCTTCTTCAGCATTGATGGTCAAAGGATAAAATCTTCCTGCAATATTGATCTTTACCTTCAGACTGCTCATTTTTTGTGAATTTTAACCTGAGAGATACAAACGTCCAATTCCTTGATCAGTCTGTTAACCCTCGTTTTCATCAATCTTCTGTGATTTTCATCTCCCAAAAGCGCGCTGGCTACTTTCAATCTGTCGTTGTCACTCTTCATCGTCAGCGCCTCTGACTGCATCACACTCAATTTTTTATTCAATGCCTCAATCTCCTCTTCAAGTGTCTTCTTTTCTTTTATAATATCTTTATAGGCAGCTGCCAAACGGCGAACCCCCTTTTCAAGCTTCATAAAATTTTGCTCGTTCTGATTCATTTGATAAGAGAACTTTAATTAGTCCCAACTTATTTGAAGCAAAGTTAATGTTTTTTGTTTTATTTCAATCATCACACTAATTTTAATTTGGCATTAAAACTGCTGCTTGTTTTGAAATTTTTATTTTTGCCCAAACCGAACAAATGAAAAAATCAGTTATCAGCCTGATCCTTATTTCGATAATTTCAATCGCTGTCAATGCGCAGCAAACCGAAATTAATTATCCAAAAAATGATTTCAGAAATCCGCTCGGGATCACAAATTATCTCGCCGGAAATTTTGGCGAACTCAGAACCAATCATTTTCACAGCGGAATCGATATAAAGACCAATCAGAAAGAAGGTTACAAAGTTTATGCAGCTGCAGACGGTTATATTTCAAGGATCAATGTTTCGCCAAGAGGATACGGAAATGCGATCTATATCGATCATCCGAACGGATATACCACGGTGTATGGTCATTTGCAGAAATTCAACGACGACATTCAAAAATATGTAAGAGATTATCAGTACAGTCATCAGTCTTTTGCGGTTGAAATTTATCCCAAAAAAAATGAACTGACCGTAAAATCTGGTGATGTGATTGCACTTTCCGGAAATTCGGGAAGTTCGGGCGGACCCCATCTTCATTTTGAAGTCAGAGATACAAAAACAGAAGAACCGCTGAATCCGTTTTTGTTCGGATTCGATATTCCGGATACTTCAAAACCGCTGATCAACGGTCTGTACGCCTATCCGATTGACGGAACCGTAAACGGAAAAAAATCAAGACTGGTGATTTCAAACGGCGCAGCGCTTGATGTTTCGGGCAAAATCGGTTTTGGAATCAAAACTTATGACAAACAAAACGGTGCCGACAATATGAACGGAACTTATAAAATCAGTCTGTTTGTCAATGATGAACCTCATTTTGTTTTTACAGCAGACCGATTGAACTGGGACGATATGAGAGGTATCAACCGGCTGATCGATTATGAGGACAAATCAAAAAATTTCAGTTGGGTTTATCAGCTTTTTCAGCCCGACGGGAATCCGCTGAAAATGTTTTCTGATGTAAAAAATCACGGCATCATCGAAGCTGAAGGAGGAAAGACTTACAGTATCAGAATTGAAACCATGGATTTTGCAGGAAATAAAAATACGGTCAATTTCAAAATCAACGGAAAGGCTACTCCTGCCAAAACTCCGAAAAATCCGGATGCACTGATTTTTTATTGGGACAAAGAAAATCATTTCAAAAAAGACGGAATTGAAATTTTTATGCCCAAAGGAACTATCTATGACGATCTGGAATTCAAATACAGAAAATCAGAAAACGGAAAATATTTTATACACGACTGGAATGTGCCGGTTCACACTTATTATACAATTGCAATCGAGCCCGAAGGAATTCCGTCCGGACAGCTGGGCAAAGCAGTAATCAAAAGAGAATATCAGTACAGAGGCGCTTGGAAATCAGAATTTATTCCGGCTGAATACAGAGACGGCAGAGTGATTGCGCAGGTCAGGGATTTTGGTGCATTTTCTGTGGACATTGACAATACAAAACCTTCAATTACTCCTGTTAATATCAAAGAAAACAGTACATTTACCGCCTCAAACGGAGTCATCCGATTTACAATAAAAGACAGTCAGACCGGCATTGGCGGTTTTTCTGCCTTTATCGACGGGAACTGGGTTTTGGCCGAATATGACCAAAAGACAAACCGGCTGACCATCGATCTGAATCGTGAAGGGATTTCGAACGGGAAACATCAACTGGAATTAAAAGTTTGGGATGAAAAAGAAAACACTGCAACATACACCGCAAATTTCAACAAGAATTAATCTGATTCTTGTTTTTGTTTTATTATTTGGTTTTTCAAAGGCACAGCAGGCAACTGTCAGCGGTCAGGTGATCGATGAATTTCAGTTTCCGCTGATGGATGTCGAAGTAACTGACGGAAGCGAAACTGTCTATACCGACACCAACGGAAAATACAGTCTGAATGTGGAAGCCGGAACCGATGTAACGCTGCATTTTGAACAGCAAGGCAGGGTTTCCTACACAGAAACCGTTCATCTCAATGCCGGTGAAAATCGTGAACTCCATGTGATGATGGCGCCCGATACCCAAAGCGTTTTGCTTGGTGAAGCAGTAATTTTTCAAAAAGTGGTCGACAAACCGCTCAATAGTGTTTCATTTGATCCGAGGACGATGGAAACCAATATTGGGATTACCGGCGGTGTGGTTGAATTGATAGGCAGTCTGCCGATGGTAAGTGTCGGATCTGAGTTGACTTCCCAATATCGTGTCCGCGGCGGAAATTATGATGAAAACCTGATTTATGTAAACGGAATTGAAATTTATAAACCTCAATTGATCCGATCTGGCGAACAGGAAGGGCTCGGTTTTGTCAATCCGACGATGACCGATGCAGTCAATTTTTCGGCTGGCGGCTGGGAACCAAAATACGGCGACAAAATGTCGAGTGTGCTCGATATCATTTACAAAAGACCAAAATCATTTGAAGGAACTTTTGAAGCAAGTCTGATGGGCGGAAGTCTGACTTTGGGAACTGCTTCAAAAAATCAGAAATTCTCTGCAATTGTCGGTGGACGCTATCAGAACAGAGATCTGGTGCTGAACACGCTGGACAGCAATTCTGATCTGAATCCGGTTTATTATGATGTGCAGGCGAATTTGAATTACAGATTCAATTCAAAATGGGATATCTCGTTTTTGGGTGCAATCACAGACAGTAAATTTGAAATGAAACCGAGAGACCGTGAAACCAAATTCGGTACGCTCGACAATCCGATGAGTCTGAAAGTTTTTTATGACGGTAACGAAGAAGATCGTTTTGCAACCGAAACCGCATCACTGTCACTGCATCACAAACCCAATTCAAAACTCGATCTGGTCGTGGATGCATATGGATTTCATTCAAAAGAACGCGAATATTTCGACATCTACGGTGCTTATCTGATCAATGAACTGGACGGTGACGGAAATGCAATTTCGACTTATGACATCGGCAGTCAGATCGATCATGCAAGAAACAATCTGGATGCTTTGGTGATGGGAATTCAGCACAGAGGAAAATATAAATTTGATGTGAACAACGACATCGAATGGGGTTTGAAATTCCAGAGAGAAGACATCAGAGATATGCTCAGCGAATGGCAGTATCTGGATTCGACCGGCTATTCGATTCCAAATATTTATCATCCGGGAGAATTGGACAACGGCGATCTGATCCTGAATTACAGCGTACATGCAAAAAACAAACTCGAGTCAAACCGATATGCTGCATTTGCACAATACACCAAAAAATTCTTTTGGGGCAAATCAAAAGTATTGGTCAACGGTGGTGTGCGTGCAACCTATTGGGATTTTAACGAAGAATGGAACATCAGTCCGAGAGCACAGATCGCAATCAAACCCGATTGGAAAAAAACGGATATGACTTTCAGATTCAATACCGGTCTTTATTATCAGCCGCCATTTTATCGCGAAGTCAGAGATCTAAACGGTAATTTGAACAAAGATGTGAAAGCGCAGCAGTCGATTCATTTTATACTTGGAAACGATTATGAATTCCAGATGTGGGAGCGCGATTTCAAGATGACGACAGAAGCTTATTACAAAATATTCAATGATCTGAATCCTTATTTTGTTGACAACGTAAGAATCAGATACACAGCCGACAACAATTCAAAAGGATACGGTTACGGTCTTGATTTCAGACTGTTTGGTCAGTTTGTGGAAGGCGTTGATTCGTGGCTGAGTCTTTCTTATGCAAGAGCTTATCAGAACATTGACAACAGAGGAGATATTCCGCTGCCGACCGATCCGAGATTCAAAGCTTCGATCTTTTTCCAGGATTATATGCCGATATTGCCGTCGTTCAAAGTCAACGTGAATCTGGTGTATGCTTCAGGCCTTCCGAACGGTGCGCCGCCAATGACCGATCCTTATGACTACACTTCATATCTGACCGATTACAAAAGGGTTGACATCGGTTTTATCAAAGAAATCATCAATCAGGATGATCTGAAAGCAAAAGGAAATTTCTGGGGTAAATTCAAAGAACTGTCGATTGGTTTGGATGTATTCAATATTTTTGACATCAGAAACGAGATCAGCAACACCTGGGTAAGAGATGTAAATTCATCGAGGATTTACGGTGTTCCCAACCGACTGACCGGAAGATTTCTGAATGCAAAAATCAGGATGAAGTTCTGATACAATTATTCTTTATTGAAAAAATTACAAAAACCTTTTCCCCTCAATTGAAAAGGTTTTTTTGTTATTTGGAAATTTTAGTCGGTAAAGCATTTTAATTCCTTGCAATAATATTCTAAATTTGAGTCGGTTGATTCTGAATTCGTTTTGAATTTTGATCAATTAAAAAATTCCCTTCAACTAAAACAAAAAAATGAGATTCTTCAACAAAGACAATGAATTAAAGGTATATGCGGTAACCGGAACCCAAACCGTGCTGCTTGCCATGGATTTACCAAAAACAAAATCGGTCGGAAAAAAATTTATGGGTTTCAAAATCAGCCGTCAGATCGGAAATTACACGACCGTGCTGAACGGAACCAAACGATTTGCTTCTGACGATCCCAATCATCCGATACAGCCGCTGTCGCCGCTTCAGACTTTTTTGTGGAAAGATTATACAGTCGATCCAAACAGAACCTACAAATATAAATTTGAAGCCATGTTTGGCAGCTGGGACAATATGTCGCCAAAATATGAAGCCGAACTGACCGTAAAAACCGAACCGCTTGTCTCGGGCGAACATTCTGTATTTTTTAATTTTGGAGTAACCGGATCTCAGGCTTATGCCAAGAAATTTGAAAAAAAGAAGGTTGAATCTCTGCCGAAAGCCGACAAAGAAAAGGCATTTGATATTTTGGGAAGGGAACTTTTCAAAGACGGACTGCTGAAATTTGTCAAACAGGCAAAAAACAGCCGTTTCAAACTGCTGAGCGCATTTTATGAATTGGAATATCAGCCGTTTTTGAATGCACTGAAAGATGCTCAAAACAAAGGTGCTGAAATTCAACTGGTCTATTCTGCCCGACCGACCCAGAAAGCAATCAACGAAGCCGAAATCAAAAAAGCAGGTTTAGAAGATGTAAGCATTGGAAGAAGTTATCAGGTGGCACAGCCGCACAATAAATTTATGCTGCTGCTCGAAGACGGAAAACCGACACAGGTCTGGACAGGTTCGACCAATATCACAATCAGAGCAATCTTTGGTCACAGCAATACAGGTCATTGGATTAAAAATGAAGCAATTGCAAAAAAATACCATGATTATTGGAAACTGCTTTCGACCAATCCCAAAAAATCAGATCTCAACACACTGACCGAAAAATTACAAAATGATATCAACGGTTCGCGGCTGTACAAAGGAACAAAAGTGATTTTCAGTCCGAGAAAAACTGATGATATGCTCGCCGAATATGTGAAAATCATGGACAAAGCAAAGGATGCGGTCTGTATCATCTATCCGTTCAATATTGAAAAGATTTTCAAAGATTTTTATTCGGACAAACGCGATTTTATCAGATTCATCATCACTGACAAGGGCGGTGACAAAAACAATATCATCACCGACGACCGAAATGTGGTCAAAACACAGGGCGCCATTCTGGATACGGCGGTTGAAAACTGGGTAAAGGAAATGACCGCCAAAGCGACGACCGGTGCGGGTACGCTTTATGTTCACAACAAATTTTTTCTGGTCGATCCGTTGGGCGATTCACCCGTAGTTGTCAGCGGTTCAGCAAATTTCAGCGATGAATCATTGACAAAAAATGATGAAAATATGTTGATTGTCAAAGGTGACAAAAGAACTGCAGATATTTATTTCACAGAATTTTCAAGGATGTTTGATCATTTTATGCCGAGATATTTGAAAAAACTGGCGGATCAGAATCTGAATAATAGATACTCATATGAAGGTTTCAGCAAACCACTTGACGAAAGCGGTCAGTGGTGCGATACTTATTTTGAAAAAGACCGTTTGGTTTACAAAAGAAAACAGATGTTCAAAAAGATGAAGGGAGCAGTAAAAGGATAAAAAGAATTTACAAAATGTCAGATTTAAACAGAGCAATCGAAATTGCGGTTGAAGCGCACAAAGGCCAGAAAGACAGAGTCGGTCAATCTTATTACAGACATGTTTTCAGGGTGATGGAAAGAGGAAAATCAAATGAAGAAAAGATTTGCGGAATTCTTCACGATGTGGTCGAGGATACCGACTGGACATTTGAGGCGCTTGAAAAAGAAGGTTTTTCAAAACAAATCATCGATGCACTCAGATGTGTGACCAAAGAAAGTGATGATGAAGATTATGATCATTTCACAGAAAGAGTTTCAAAAAATCCTTTGGCAATCCGGGTCAAAATCAACGATCTGCTTGACAATATGGACATCAGCCGATACAACCGGCTGACCGAAGAAGATCTCGTCCGGCTGAATAAATATCTGAAAGCCTATCATTTTCTGACCGGATTGAACAGTTGATTACGGATGATTTTTGGTTTATAATTTTTTCTATTTTTGATTTTCTGAAAATTCAATCCAAAAAATGATTCGATCGATTCCAAAACTTTTAGTTCCGTTTGCATTTCTTTTCCTGCTTGGATGCAACAGTTCCGAACGCAGTGAAAGTCTGTATTCTGAGAATTACGGTTCAAAACTGGAATCGATGGCGGCCAAAGCAAAGGCTTTTGTCGGTTCAAAAAATATGAATCCGGATTTTTGCATATTGGTCGATATGGGAATTCATTCGGGTTTGAAAAGATTTTTTGTGTGGGATTTTAACCAAAACAAGGTCAAACACAGTTTTCTGGTTAGTCACGGCTGCGGTGAAAGTCCGTGGGGCAGCGACAAATCAAAGTCCGAACCCAAATTCAGCAATACCGACGGCAGTCATCTCTCATCGCTCGGAAAATATCAGATCGGCGAAAGAGGATACAGCAGTTGGGGTGTACATAAAAAATATCTGCTGCACGGTTTGGAGAGCACAAACAGCAATGCGCTCAAACGGGTCATCGTTCTTCACTCCTGGGATTCGGTAACCGACAATGAGATTTATCCGTCCGGAGCTGTCGAAGGTTGGGGCTGTCCGGCAATTTCAAACAACAGTTTTCTGACCTTGGATCCGATGCTCAAATCTGCCCGAAAACCAACACTTCTTTGGATTTATAATTGATTCAGATTTTAAAATTCAATGAAAACGGAGGGAATAACATTGTCCTCCGTTTTTTATTTGGCTTAATTTGAGAAAACCTCTTTCGATGAAAATTGAGAGAGTTTTTTTTAGTTGTTGAAATTCAATTGATGATATTTAATTTTTAATTAACTTTATAAAGTTCAAACAATTGCAGAAAATTTTTCTGTTGCTCTCAATACTGAAACCAAATGAAAACACTGATTATTAAAATTATTCACCTTATAAAAAAACTGTTTATGGCAAATTATCCTTTGAATATCTCACATTTCATAGGGGAATGGGGAGGTATAAGTCTCGGCTTTATGGAAGTCATCGGGCTCGGCGCATCGGTCGAAGTCATTGAATTCAGAGACGGATCGTCACCCGAGTCGGCTTTGCAAAAAATGCCTGGACTCAAGAAATATGAAAATATCATCTTCAAAAGGGTCATGAATAAAAATGACAATGAGTTTTACAATTGGTTCAACACAATTCAAATGAGCACGGTAGAACGACGTGACATCGTCATTTCACTGTTGGATGAGGTTCACAATCCGGTTGTAAGATGGAAATTGAAAAAAGCTTTTCCGGTCAGAATTGAATATTCAACTTTGAATTCAACTCTCAGTGCACCTGCAACTGAACTGATTGAAGTTGCGCATGAAGGAATTACGGTTGAAATGAACTGACGGAGATTTTTAACTTTGAATTATTAAAATCAATCTGCATAATTGATTGAATCTATCTAATCTAATTAATGGGACATTATTGGGTTGGAAATTTTACCTATCTTTAGAATCCTTGGAAAGGAAAAGCGACTAACAGTCTTTATTTAATCCTAAAATAATTTGATGAAGAATGATAGAATATGAAAGAAGGCTATTTTATACAAAATCAAGGTGCAATTCACTTTCTGACACTTACTGTCATAGATTGGATTGACGTTTTTACAAGAAAAGCTTATCGAGATATCCTGATTGACAGTTTGGAATATTGCAGAACAGACAAAGGGCTCGTATTGTATGGATATGTTATAATGAGCAATCACATTCATTTGATCGGACAGGCTGAGAATGGAAAGCTGTCTGATCTAATCAGAGACTTTAAAAAATACACAGCTCAAATCATTTTAAAACAAATGACAGAATCCCAGGAAAGTCGTGCGGATTGGATGTTAAAAAGATTTGAATTTTCAGCAAAAATGAATTCCAAAGGGAGTAATTTCAATTTTTGGCAAAGCAATAATCATCCCGAAGAAATATTTTCTGAAGATTTTATGATGATCAAATTAAATTATATCCATCTGAATCCGGTTCGGGCAGGATGGGTCAAGAAGGCTTCAGACTATTTGTATTGCAGTGCTTCAAATTACACCAAAGGAGAAGGATTAATAGAAATCGATCTGTTCGATATTTCTTTTATGAAAGACAATAAGAAACGGAATTTCAATCTTTATTTTGAATATTGGTAGAATTGAAATTATTGGCATTTTCCAATTGACTTATTTTTTGATTTTTTGCCTGTCTGAAGACAGGCGGTCGCAGCTTCCAGCGTCTGAAGACGCGGAAGAGCATTGAAAATATATTTAAAGTTTCACTCACCCATCTTCAGTTTTTAGTTTCTGTGAAAAACTTTCTTCAGATTCTGAAAAATACGATTGAAATATTTAATTGAGTAACTTTACTTTTATGAGGAAGAATTCAATATAATATAATTTATACAAAGCTGCTCTCACGCGTCTTCAGACGCAGTGAGGGCGAAATACGATCTTCAGATCGTAAAAACAAATTCTTCAGAATTTTTCAAAATCATTTTCCGTCAAACCAAAAACCGGGTTTGATGTTTTTCATCTCGCCGTTCTGATAAATGGTGTATGAAAATCCCTCGTGAATCGAGTAGGAACCGATTTCGCCCTTTTTGTTGACTGCAATATAAGCCACCTGAAAATCGCGGCGATCGGGCTGTTTTTTCATGATCCGGTCAACCGCTTCTTCACATGCCTGTTGCGGAGATTTGCCCTGACGCATCAGTTCGACGATCAGAAATGAACCGACTGTTTTCAGCACTTCTTCACCGACACCGGTTGCAGTGGCCGCACCGACTTCATTGTCAACAAACAGACCCGAACCGATGATGGGCGAATCTCCCACCCTGCCGTGCATCTTGTAGGCAAGACCGCTTGTGGTGCAGCCGCCGGACAGCGTTCCGTCTTTGTCCATTGCCAGCATGCCGATGGTGTCGTGATTTTCAATATTGATAACCGGTTTGTATTCAGATTTTTTGAGCCATTCCTGCCACGCCTGTTTTGATTTTTCGGTCAGCAGATTCTGGCGTTTGAATCCCTGCGAGACCGCAAATTGCTCTGCACCGTCTCCTGCCATCAGTACATGCGGTGTTTCTTCCATCACTTTGCGCGCAACTGAAATTGCATTGACGATGTTTTGAAGAAAAACGACCGAACCGTAATTTCCTTTTTCATCCATGATGCAGGCATCAAGCGTTACCCGTCCGTCGCGGTCGGGCAGTCCGCCGTAGCCGACAGATGAATTGTTCGGATCTTCTTCTTCCACATTGCATCCTTTCTCGATTGCATCCAATGCTGATTTTCCGGATTGAAGGGTTTGCCATGCTTTTGAAACCGCATTTGGAACATTCCAGGTTGCAATCACCAGCGGATAATTTTCTTTGTTGATTTCTGTATTCGGATTTGATTCTGAGACTGTTTTTGCCAGTGCCGAGGTTCCGACGGTCAGTCCCAGACCGGACAATGCTGTGTTTTGAAGAAATTTCCTGCGGTTCATCTTTGTGTGATTAAATGGTTTTAAGTCAGGCTAATTTCAGTGTTTTGATTGAGAATTGCAATTTAATTTGATGAGAGTTGTCAATTGTCCTGATTTCACAAAACCCCGATTCCAAAATACTTTTTCTGAAGCTGACGCGCAATTGCATCTTCTTTTGAAAAAATCTTTCCGTTGACTGAAACCGGTTTGAAGTTTTTTAAAAGTTTTTGATTTTCCGCAAAATCATTCAGAAAAGCTGAATTTTCATCAATCGTAACATAAAAATTGAAATCACCGTATTGGAAGATATTGAATGTGAATTCATTTTTCTTAAAATTTAAAATCAGCAGATTTTGATTTCTAATTGACCAAAAACCATTGTCAGTTTCAGCCATCGACATACAGTCGGATGTGGTTTCAATCAGGCTTCCGTTTGGATTCAATTCAATCCTGTTTCCGCCCAAACCGTCACCTTTATATATATGACCGGTGATATCCTGATTTGAAATCGTTTCTAATTGAATCAATTCGGCAGTTTCAGCAACTGATCTATCAGTTTGAATTTGACCAAAGACAATTCCCGAAATCAGAAAAAATAAAAACTGAAATTTCATTTTTTAATTTTTTAAATTGATTCAGTCTGAAAGTTAACCCAAATAATTTACTTTACATCAAAGGCATCCCTGAGCACATTTCCAAAAACATTGAAGGCAAGCACCAGCAGCATGATTGCAATTCCGGGAAACAATGCAAGATGTGCATCGCCCAAAATGATGTGTGAATAATTTTCTTTGATCAGATTTCCCCACGAAGGTGTGGGCGGCTGTGCACCGATTCCCAAAAAGCTGAGTCCGCTTTCGACCAGAATAGCGGCTGCAAAATTGGCTGCCGAAATCACAATGACCGGTGCCAGGATATTGGGTAAGATTTCTTTAAATATAATTCTGCGATCGCCAAAACCCAATGCACGGGCTGCTTCCACAAATTCATTTTCGCGATAACTGATAAACTGTCCCCGGACGATCCTCGCTACTTCGACCCACATCGTCAGTCCGACCGCAACAAAAATCTGCCAGAATCCTTTGCCCAATGCAAGTGTGATGGCAATGACCAGCAGCAGCGTCGGGATCGACCAGACCACATTGATCAGCCACATGATGAAATCATCCGCTTTTCCGCGATAATATCCGCCGATTGCACCAATCGGAATGCCGACAATCAAAGAAATGAAAACTGCAATAAATCCAATCAGAAATGAAATCCGGGTGCCGATGACCAGACGCGAAAAGAAGTCACGACCGTAGGCATCTGTCCCGAAAATGAATTTCTTTTCATAAATAAATTTCTTTCCGATTTTGTCTTTCGGAATTCCTTTTCCGGTCCAGTTGCCAATTGGCAGCGAGGCAGCTTCACCGCTCAGACCTTCACCCAGATAAGGAACATAATGAACAGAATCTTTCCCGATCTCAAAAGATTCGATGGCTATCTGTTCGGTTTCTACCTGTTTTCCAAAAAAGAAATCTGAAACTGAATTTTTTGGTGTGTAATTTTCAAGTGGAACTTCGAGTATCAGCTGTTTGAAACCCATCGGCCTGTGAGCAAGCACTATGTTCTGCTGATTGGCATCCTTGACCTTGTCGGATGAAATTGCGTAAGAAAAAACGGTGATCAGCGCAGCCAGCACAATCAACAGAAATGACACCACACCCAGCGGATTTCGCCTGATTTTCCGGATGGCATTTCTGTTAAAAGAGCCGGACGATTGTACCATTTGTTTTATGAAATATCTTTCAGAACATTTACAGATTCTTCAACATAAAAGTCATTTGACACATCTTTGTGCCATGATTTTCTTCTTTCCATCAGTATGGTGTCTGATTCAAATCTGGGCAGTTCCCATTTTGGTGATTCAACTTTGAATCTGGTTTTGTAGATATTGATCGAATCATATTTTTTTGACTGATCTTCTCTCATTTTTCGTTCTGATTTGTATTTCTCAAGATTGAGCGAAACCCGGTCGATCTTGTCCAAATCTTTGTAATAACGTGCCGCCTGATCCATCAGATTCAGATAAGAATTTCCTTTCAGTCTTTCGGCGCTGTTTTGTTTAATTTTGGCCAGATCAAAAGTTGGTTCCCACTGAATAAATTTCACAGATTTGATCTGATCCCAGGGCAGTGCATCTTCAGAATTTGATTCGCTGATGTCTGAATAAGTCAGCATATCGGTCAAAACTATATCGGGTGTTACTCCTTTCAGCTGGGTCGAACCGCCGTTAATTCTGTAAAATTTCTGAATGGTCAGTTTGAGCGAACCCATATCGTCGGGATCCATGCTTCTCTGGTCAAGCGGAATAAATGTCTGAACCGTTCCTTTTCCAAAAGTCTTGTTGCTTCCCACGATCACTGCTCTTTTGTAATCCTGCATGGCAGCCGCAAAAATTTCTGAAGCAGAAGCCGAAGTTTCATTGACAAGTACCACCATTGGGCCGTCGTACTGAACCGCAGGATCTGTGTCTTCGTAAACTCTCATCTGTCCGTCGCTTCTTCTTACCTGAACGATCGGTCCTTTTGGAATAAACAGACCGGCAATCTGAACCGCTTCGTCGAGCGAACCGCCGCCATTGTACCTCAGGTCAAAAATCAATCCTTTGATGCCTTCCTGTTTGAGTCCTTCGATTTCTTTGACAATGTCGTCAGACGGATCTCGTCCGTTTTTGTCATTGAAATTGGTATAGAATTCAGGCAGATAGATGATTCCGTATTTCTCGCCGTTGTCATCGATGACCGCGCTTCTTGCAAATGCTTCTTCCTGTTCGATGACGTCTCTGATCAGTTTGATGTCCTTCATCGATCCGTCTTTCTTTTTGACGGTCAGCGTAACTTCTGTTCCTTTTTTTCCTCTGATATGACTGATTGCATCATCGAGCAGCATACCTACGATGTTGACCGGTTCTTCTCCTTTTTGTTTCACCATCACAATCTGATCGCCGACTTCAAGTTGTCCGTCTTTCCAGGCGGGACCGCCGATCACGAGCTCCATAATGGTTGCATATCCTTTTTTGTCCTGAAGCAAAGCACCGATTCCTTCGAGCTGACCCGAAATGCTCACGTCAAATTTGTCTTTGTCCTGTGGCGAAAAATAACTGGTGTGCGGATCATACCGTTCTGCAAAGGCGTTGATGTAATAACCCAGAAATTTTTCTTTTTTGAGCTGTGTCTGTCTTCTGAAGAAATCAGAAATATTTTCGGACACATTTTCTCTCGCTTCTTTTTCGAGTTCCGCAAACGGCAGATCAGCTTTGGTTGAATCTTCCTGAAGTCTGATCAGTTCGTTCAGCGCATTGTATTTCAGATATTTTCTCCAGTAATCTTTTGACTGATTTTTATCTCTCGCATAGGTCAGTACATCTTCACCGATCAGAAAATCCTCATCGACCGTATAATCAAACGGTTCTTTCAGAATTTCTTCCGAATAGACTTTTGCTTCTTTGAATCTTTGAAACAAAGTATCGATGGTTGAATTGAAAAATGTCAGATCCTGATTGTTGAAATAATCGTCAAGATTGTGGTAATCCTTTTTGAAAAAATCATAATCCGATTTCAGCAAATATCTCTTGTTGGGGTCGATTTTTTCAAAATAGGCATTGAAAACTTCCTCAGAAAAATTATCATTGATAATCTGAGGACGGTAATGCATATAGGTCAGTGTATTTTTTACATTTCTTATAATGCTCTTGATTTTCGTATCGTCATTTGTATTTCCGGGTGTGCAAAAGCAGAACGCCAAAAAACACATGGACAGAAATGAAAGTATCACAAAAGTTCTTTTCATCAGCATAAAATATCCTTATATTGGGTCATTAAATTTCTAACAAATATAGAGCCAAAAACCAGTATGAAAACAATTGGCTCAAAAACTTTCAAATATAAATGAATCCAAACAATAAACCATTAATTCTGGTCACCAATGATGACGGAATAACGGCTCCCGGTATCAGGGCGCTGATCAAAATGATGAATGAAATCGGTGAAGTCTATGTGATTGCACCCGACAGTCCGCAAAGCGGAATGGGTCATGCGATTACCGTTGATTCCACACTGTTTTGCGAAAAAGTAAAGATCGACGACGGACCACAGTCAGACCGCGAATGGGCATGTTCGGGTACGCCGGTGGACTGTGTGAAACTGGGTGTCAACCGGATATTGCCGAGAAGACCGGATATCTGTGTTTCGGGCATCAACCACGGTTCCAATTCATCGATCAATGTGATTTATTCGGGTACGATGTCGGCAGCAGTTGAGGCGGGTGTGGACGGGATTCCGGCGATTGGTTTTTCGCTTTGTGATTTCTCGTACAGCGCAGATTTCTTTGCTGCAAAAAAATATATTCAGCAGATTGTGAGAAGTGCGATTGAAAACAAAATGAAAAAAGGAATGGTACTGAATGTCAATATCCCAAAACTCCCGGAACAGGAACTGAAAGGCATCAGAGTATGCAGACAGGCAAAAGCGATCTGGCAGGAGGAATACGACCAGCGAAAAGACCCGAGAGGCAGAACCTATTTCTGGCTGACCGGGAAATTTGTCAACCTCGACAGCGGAGACGACACCGATGAACGCGCTTTGGAGGAAGGTTATATCTCGGTGGTCCCGATTCAGTATGATATGACGGCGCATGATTATATTTCTGTGCTGAAGAGTTGGGAGTTGTAGGTTTTTCAGTCAGATCTGAATTATTAGGTTCTGATTTTTGAACCGTTCAGAAATCAAAGTTTTTTCTAACTATTTGTTTTGCGCAATACTGTTTTTTCAGTTTTAAATGCTTACAATTTAATACAGGGCTGTAACTGTGCGAAATAGGATTTTTAATTTAAATTTCATCTGATTTTGATGGAATTTTGAATTGCGTATATTTGTGAGTTATCGCTCAGTGTAAAAAAGCCAACCGCACAAACAGCACATTTGGTTTTTGCCGACACGAAAGCCAACGCTGAAAAAACCAAAAGAGCTGTTTTATTGCCAACGCACGGACAGAAAAACTAACTTTGAAATGAAAATTTGAGAACAGAATAAATGACTTTAGAACAATATATTGACAACTTAGACAAAAGGTACAGACTCGGAAATGCAACGGAGCATACTTTTAGAGGCGACTTACAACAGTTATTGGAAAGTTTAGTGCCTGAAATCAGAGCGACCAACGAACCAAAAAGACAAAGTTGCGGAGCTCCTGACTATATCTTGACCAAAAAAGATATTCCTGTTGGATTTATTGAAGCGAAAGACATTGGCGACAAAGACCTTGACGGAACAAGAAAAACAGGTAACAAAGAGCAGTTTGACCGCTATAAAGCTTCCTTAGACAATCTGATTTTCACCGATTATATAGATTTTCATCTGTATAATAATGGCGAATTTGTTACCAAAATTTCAATTGCAGAAATCACGGACAAAGGAATAAAACCTTTACCTGAGAACTTTGGCAACTTTGAAAATCTGATAAAAGACTTTTGCGTTCACGTTGGACAAACGATAAAAAGCTCAAAAAAATTAGCAGAAATGATGGCGGGCAAAGCTCGCCTTCTTTCTGATATTATTGAAAAGTCGTTGACCAGTGATGAAGAAAATCAAGAGAATAGTACTTTGAAAGAACAAATGTTGGCTTTCAAGCAGATTCTGATTCACGACATTACGCCACAAGGTTTTGCAGACGTTTACGCACAAACAATCGCTTATGGAATGTTTGCGGCTCGTTTGCACGACCCTACTTTGGATAATTTTAGCAGACAAGAAGCGGCTGAATTGATTCCTAAATCAAATCCGTTTTTACGAAAACTGTTTGGTTACATTGCAGGTCCAGACATTGACGACCGAATTAAATGGGTAGTAGAAAACCTTTCGGAAATCTTTTTGGCGTGTAACGTAGAAGAAATTTTGAAGAACTATGGGAAATCCACCAAAATGGAAGACCCGATTATTCATTTTTACGAAACTTTCCTAAGCGAATACGACCCAAAGTTGCGTAAATCTCGTGGCGTTTGGTACACACCGCAACCCGTTGTAAATTTTATTGTTCGGGCAGTTGACGACATTTTAAAAACGGAATTTGATTTACCGCAAGGACTTGCCGACACCAGCAAAACAACCATAAAAGTAAACACCCAAACCGCAGACAAACGTTCGGCAACAGGTTACAAACAAATGGAACAAGAAGTACACAAAGTACAGATTCTTG
The DNA here is from genome assembly GCA_019455045.1 of Flavobacteriia bacterium. GTDB lineage: Bacteria > Bacteroidota > Bacteroidia > Flavobacteriales > Weeksellaceae > Moheibacter. Next base: position 28 of record JACFND010000042.1, on the reverse strand, counting down.
ACCCAGCCACAGGAACAGGAACTTTTTT
>JACFND010000101.1 GCA_019455045.1 Flavobacteriia bacterium | reverse complement strand
TGACCGTTTTTGGTTCCATCTTCCGGCAAAAGACATGAGACATTAGACTTTGAGACGTGAGACTATTTTTTAAAGTGGACAAGTGGTTGGATGGACAAGTGGGTGAGTGAGGTTTCAGGTTTTGGGTTGGACGTGTATTAATGCTTGAATAACATTGACCACTTTTTTTCTTCTAACTTCAGATTTCTAACCTCTAACTTTAGAATAAGTTGACCGTTTTTGGTTCCATCTTCCGGCAAAAGACATGAGACATTAGACTTTGAGACGTGAGACTATTTTTTAAAGTGGACAAGTGATTGAAAGTGGCGTGTTGGGTGCTTGTTCCGTATCGCATCCGACATCCTACACCCAACATCCCACATCCATTTTTGTTCTTCCAACTTCTGATTTCTAACTTCTAACTTTAGAAGAGGTTGACCGTTTTTGGTTCCATCTTCCGGCAAAAGACATGAGACATTAGACTTTGAGACGTGAGACTATTTTTTAAAGTGGACAAGTGATTGAAAGTGGCGTGTTGGGTGCTTGTTCCGTATCGCATCCGACATCCTACACCCAACATCCCACATCCATTTTTGTTCTTCCAACTTCTGATTTCTAACTTCTAACTTTAGAATAAGTTGACCGCTTTTGATTAAAAAACATCCGACACCCGACACCCGACACCCATCATCCAACAATTCAATACCCGAAACCCTTCAGATCGCGATCTTTTTTTCGCCAGTCTTTTCTGACTTTGACAAAGAGTTTCAGAAAAACCTTTTTGCCAAAAAACTTTTCCAGATCTTCTCTGGCTTCTTTTCCGACCTTGGTCAGCGATTCGCCTTTGTGTCCGATCAGGATTCCTTTTTGGGTGTCTCTTTCCACATAGATATCGGTCTCGATCTGTATCAGTTCAAAACCTTCTTTGAAAACTTCGGTCACCACTTCGACCGAATAAGGAATTTCTTTTTTGTAATTGAGCAGTATCTTTTCGCGAACGGTTTCGTTGACAATAAAACGTTCCGATTTGTCGGTCAGCTGGTCTTCCGGAAAATACATCGGACCTTCGGGCAGCAGTTCCACGATTCTGTTTTTGAGCAGATCGACATTTGCATTTTCAAGGGCTGAAATCGGAAGAATCTCGGCTGAAGGCAGCATCTGATGCCAGTAATCAACAGATTCTTCAAGCTGCTGCTGATTGCTCCGGTCGATTTTGTTGATCAGCACCATAACCGGAACTTTCAATTTTTTGAGTCTTTCAAAAACCTCTTCATTTCTGGGTTTTCGTTCGCCGGGTTCGACCATATAAAGAACCAGATCGGCATCGATCAGCGCTTCCTTTACATAATCCATCATCTTTGACTGCAGCTCATAGGCAGGTTCGAGTATGCCGGGCGTATCCGAAAAAACGATTTGATAATCTTCGCCGGTCAGTATGCCTTTGATCCGATGACGGGTGGTCTGCGCCTTGTGGGTCGCAATCACCAGCTTTTCGTCCATCAGTTTGTTCATCAGAGTCGACTTGCCCACATTCGGATTCCCGATGATGTTTACAAAACCCGATTTAAATTTCTTTTGTTCCGGCATTTGGCAAAATTAGTACAATTTCAAGGAAAGCACCGACAGAAATTCAGCGGATTGCAATCATTACTTCAAAGCCGAATCAAAATTCGTTCAAAAAAACAAAATCATTACCTTAGCAGAATTAAATTTAAGCGCCAATTCGAGCAAAATCGATGAAAAAATTTCTGAAAATTTCGGCCATTGTACTCCGCATCCTTTGCGGATTGTTTTTGATCTGGTATGTGCTGTATTTTCTAATTGGAGACAGGATTGCCCTCCGTTTTTCGAATCGTGAATTTGCTCCTGTTTTCACACAGATTTTGGTTTTTGCGGCTTCTGTTTCGGTTTACGGACTGTTTATTCTTTTTATCCGTTCGACTCAAAAAAAGTGGATCAATATCCTTTTGTTTATCGGCGGACTGATTGTCGGAAGTCTTCCGTTACTGCTTTATCACGGATATCTGCAGTACAGATGCGGTTTTTGGAATATGGAACAGCTTTCCGAAAAAACGATTTATGAAAATAGTCAGAATCCGGATGAAAGCGTACAGCTGATTCAGTCAAAATGCAAAACCGGAGATTTGGAAACCACAGATACACTTTATATCAAAAAAACGGGCACATTTTTGGATTGGACTGCCAATGTGAATTTTGAAAAATCGGAAGGTGGAGAGTGGATCAGTCGGTGATTTGGAAGCGGGATGTTGGGTGTTGGGTGT
>JACFND010000041.1:14463-22621 GCA_019455045.1 Flavobacteriia bacterium | reverse complement strand
AAATATAAATCCCGATGATGATTTTTCAACTTACACACTTTATGGGATAGTGTCTCAAAGGCTCTCCCGACATTCCGCCATACCCGTAGAATTCAGCATACTTTGCATCAAAGTACTCATTTTCTTCCAATTCGCAAGAATATCCTCCTCCAAAATCAAAAAATGAAAACGCCGACTCATTCACCCAATTTAAAAAACCCAGATAGGTATCACACGACTGAGCTTCAAACCAAAAAAAGCCTTCGGGTTCTTCATATATTTTCATCCATAATTCTCCCAACTCTTCATTTTCAGGAATTTCTATAGTTTCTCCATCAACTTTCAAATCTGTCAATACCCATTCGTGGGTCATAATCTGTAAATTCTGTGCCCAAATAAAACTGAAACAGAATAAAAATAATAATGTAATTAGCTTTTTCATTTCTTTTTAATTTTTTATTAAGTTTTTTGATTTAACGGTTTGCCCATTACAGACTAAAGTTACCAAATAAATTCCATTAGGGTAATTGGTTAAATCAATTAACCTTTGATTAGAATTCAAATCCAGAATATAATTATTGTAAGTACCATCAACTAAACTTGTAATAATCAAATAAGCAGAATCAGCTTCAGAGATTTCATAACTGACTGAAATTTGACTCCCTGCAGGATTTGGAGATATCGTACCAAGTGAAAATGGTGAAATGCCTTCAACATTAATTACCTGATAGTCTTTAAAGCCATCCAAATTAGATATTACTTCCAAACTGTATGTTTCTGAGATCTCCGGAGAAATGACGTATTCTCTTCCAGTATATAATAGATTTCCTTCCGAATCATACCAATTATAAAGAGCAGGCTCACCTATGTCGTTTGCAGCCAAAAAAGTTTGATTGTTATTATTTTCTTTTTGGGCATTAGCTGAAAATATTTGTCTGTTAGATTTATTGATAAATATTGTACCTCCTCCCACAATATTTCCACTTAAAGCATCTCTTTGAACTATGTCATACTCAAAGGAATCTGTGTTTGTCATTTTCTTTGTTAGAAAATTAAAGAAAATCTCTATTCCGCCAATTTCACCAGATTGAAGAGTAATATTCTTTAATTCAGATTGCTGACCTGACAGCAACTTTACTTCAGGGAAATTAGTAAATTTTATATTATCCGCTGAACTGTCTCCCATTAGCCATGATGCGTAAATAATGCTATCCATTTTTATACTAATTTCCGCTTCTTCATATAATGGCAAGTTAGCTGTTCCTTTTGACTCCGAGAGTTCAATATTAAAGGTTTGATCTTCATCGGTAGAATTATAAACAAAGAATTTTGAAGACAAAAGGGGAGATGTAGGTGAAACGTTTATAATATTTACATTCTTCCATGCAACATTATTATTATTTTTCACATAATTAACGATGTTACTGCTAGTGGGATATGAAATAGGGTCATCATCAGAAATTATTCTTGCCACCAGACTTGCATTAAGCTCATCAACAGATCCAAAAACTGGTGGAAAATCATCTGGATTTGGCGGATACCATTCAAATTCAATAATAACTTCCTGCCCAGGTGCTAAAGGTGGGATTATTTTTGTTCCCACAAGTCCGTGTGTATTATCTATCCCATCTTCCGGAAAAGGGTGAGAAATAGTAGAGGCTGCCCACGAAAGGGTTAGTTCATCATTTCCCCCAGAAACCTCACATCCGTAATTCGTTACTCTCACATATACATAATTCGGATTAGTTGAATTATAATTAATTGTTTGGTCGGTTTCATAATAATATTTTCCATCCTGCTGATTTCTTATCCAAATATCATTGGATTTCCAAAAACCACCAATAGTCTGAATGTTAGGTTCAATACCAATATCTTCATTCGAATCTCTAACAACTAAATCAATAATAGGGTTCACTTCATCAATGCATTCTGTTTCTTTAACCGCTCTAAATACATTCAATCTTCCACTTCCCAATTTTCCTAAATACGGATAATTATAAGGAATCCAATAAATATCATCAGCAGTATTTTTCAAAATACCCTCTACTTCATTGGCTGTCAAATGCGGATTAATGGAATATATTAAGCCTGCAGCTGCGGCAACTTGAGGAGCTGCTGAAGAAGTCCTGTGAAAAATATATTTATAATTACTACCGTAATCAGTAGTCCTTAAATCAAATCCTGGAGCAACGATATCTACTTTATCATTATGTTGATGTGTATTATCCTCGGGGTTTACAGGGTCAATATATCTTTGATGAACATCTTTCTGATATTTCATCTGTGCTTCGCCTATAGGATAAGTATGTCCAACAGATGATACTGACAAAACATTATTATATGCTGCCGGATAGACATAATGATTTGGTCCACCACAAGTCGAACCATTTCCTGCTGCTGCAACCACTAAAACATCTAAAATGTTTCTTATTTCATAATAAACAGCGCTCTCAACTCGACTGGGAGTATCACAACCATTAGCCCAACTTGCATTAATCACTCTTACTCCAGGAACTTGAGCCAACTGAAAAATACTACTAGCTCCTGTTAATATACCAATCATTTTAGTGTTATAACCAATTCCCGATACACCTTTATCATTATTAGTTAAGGGAGATATAAATCCAGATGTCCAAGTTCCATGTGAAGATGTTGTCGTTACAAAATCAGCATAAACAAATTTTCCCGCCAAATCTTCATGATTAATGTCTATACCGGCATCCGAAACTCCGATATATACTTTAGGGTCGCCAGTTGTAATATCCCAAGCCTTATTTGCTCTTACCAATTGGAGATAGGAAAAACCTATTCCACCATCAGTATAATAAGTGTCATCAGGTTCAAACAGAAATTCTGGAGTCCCAATTAACTCTGCAAAATCAACATCTGTTAAGTTTTCCAATTCTGAAACAAAATCATCACCATTTAAAGAAACAACATAAGTTCTTTCTAAAAGAGATGATACCGCTCCAGGAAAAGCTTTTTCATATTTTTTAACTATCAATCCTGAATTATTAAAAAATCGTTTATATCCTGTTGATTAAACGTCAAATTAAGACTCCCGTCATTATTTGCAGTCATTGTTGCTGGTTCAATTGAATGAAATTCTTTTTCAACAACATAATACTCATGGTACATTTGTGAAAAACAAACATTAACCAATAAAAGAGAAAAGAAAGAAATAATTTTTTTCATGATTATAATTTTAGTAGTGAGTTTCGAAGTTAAAAAATCTCTTTATACTTTCCAAATTATTTAGATACAATCTTTTACAAAAAAAAGAGGCGGAAGATAATGTTCCGCGCTCTCATTAAATTCTTTGAGTCCCCCCAAAGAAAGCAACCAACCTAAACCAAATTGTTAATCTACATTGTCATGCAGAAAATTGTTGGGTCGAATTTTCGTTTCCTTCTGACTGTTCTCGCTGATGATAAAATCAGATGGTGAATTGTCTTCTCTTTCGCTCAGGTCAACGCCCTGTCTTTTGTAGGCAGGCACGCTCTCGATTTCATCAACCGTTTTGTTGCTGACAGAATTTTTAAATTTATAATTGAACTGTTTCAGTCTTGCCCTTCTTTCTTCAATCGCATGTGAAAGCGTCTGTGAAAGCGGTTCGTCAAACGGATCTTTTTCAACTTCGGGAACAGCTTTCGGTTTTTCCTCAACAGCTGCTTTTACCTCAGTTTTGGTCTGAACTTCTGCAGCTGGTGCTTCAGTCTGTTTTGAAACAGGTTCGGCCGGAATTTCAGTGATTTCATCCTCAATGTCTCCGTCGAGCGTAAACATGATGGTTTGCGGAAATTCATTTACTTCTTCTGCAGGTTGTTCTTCAACTGCTTCAAACGGCTCTTCAACTTCTTCCTCAAAACGAATTTCGTCCGTAAACTGAATTTCATTATCGGTTTTCAGAACAGGTTCCCAATCGTTTTCTTCTTCGGCTGCGATCGGTTCCTCTTTGAAAGGTTCTTCTTTAAAGGGTTCTTCTTCAAGCTGATCTTCCAGTTCAAATTTGATCTGCTCGGTTGTTTCTTCAGCTTTCTGTTCGGGTTCTTCAGCTTTTTCAGGCATTTTTTTCAGTCTGACCGGAAATGGTGTTTCGGTCGAAAGAATCTGAGTCAGCGGCTGTTCTTCTTCCAAAGTATGCACAATTTTCTCATCCTCTTTTCCTGTATAAGCCTGACCGTCGCTCGGAAAACCGGTTGCAACGATGGTTACAGCGATTTTGTCTTCAAGCGACAGATCTTCACCCACACCCATGATGATGTTGGCGTTGTGACCCGCTTCGGTCTGTATGTGCTCGTTGATGATTCCGATTTCGTCCATCGTAACTTCATCACTTCCGGAAACGATCAGCAGCAGCACATTGGTCGCACCCGAAATTTTGTTGTTGTTCAGCAATGGCGAATCCAGCGCAGCTTTGACAGCTTCTTTTGCTTTGTTTTCACCGCTTGCCTTTCCGGTTCCCATAATCGCGGTTCCCGAATCGGCCAGAACGGTTCTTGCATCTTTCAGGTCGATATTGGTTGAATAATGTTTTGAGATAACTTCAGCAATTCCTTTTGCACCGGTGGTCAATACTTCATCCGCTTTTGCAAAACTCGCTTTGTAACCGAGATTTCCATACAGTTCTCTCAGTTTGTTGTTGTTGATGACAATCAGCGAATCCACATTTTCCTGCAGTTTTCTGATGCCCTGCTCTGCCTGTTCCAGTCTCATTTTTCCTTCAAAGCTGAAAGGCGCGGTCACAATACCGACAGTAAGGATTCCCATGTCTTTTGCCACTCCGGCTATGATCGGCGCGGCACCCGTTCCGGTACCTCCGCCCATACCCGCTGTGATAAAGACCATTTTTGAGTTGGCATCCAGCAAACCTTTGATTTCATCAATACTTTCCAATGCAGCCTGCTCGCCCACTTCAGGATTGGCTCCTGCGCCAAGTCCTTCGGTAATTGCCTGTCCCAGCTGAATCCTGTTTGGAACCGGACTGCTGTTCAGTGCCTGAGCATCTGTATTGCAAACTACAAAATCAACTCCTTCTATCCCCTGTTGAAACATGTAATTTACCGCATTGCTTCCGCCTCCCCCAACACCAATCACCTTAATCGATGATGAATGGTGTTTTGGCAGGTCAAACGAAAAATCTTCAGTTTTCATATTTGTTGTTTTTTTTAATTCAAATTATTCCGATTCATTAATCATCTGGATAAATTTATCCGTCCATTTTGACCAGATCGTTGTAGCTTTTGACTTACCGGCTGTCTTTACTTTGACCGGCTTTTTCCCGGTCTCAGGCGTATTCTCAACGGTCTGAAATTCGGTTTCGGTATTATTTTCTTCAAGTCCGTTTGTTTCCGAAACAATCTCGTCATCTTCTTCGTAATCTTCCAAATTCTCAAGACCTTTCATCAGCAAACCGATTGCGGTTGCGAATTCGGGACCCGAAATTTTCTGTTCTTCAACCAGCGGTCCGACCAGATGTTCATCTGAATAGCCGATTCTGACATCCATGCCCGTAATGTATTCGGACAGCTGACGGATGTGTTTCAGTTTTGAACCGCCGCCGGTCATCACAATTCCGGCAATCAGTCTTCGTTTCTGATCTTCACAGCCGTATTGTCTCAATTCCTGATAGCATTGTTCAAGAATTTCCTGAGTTCTTGCGTGAATGATCTGAGAAAGTCGTTTCATCGAAATTTCTTTCGGCTCTCTGCCTCTCAGTCCGGGAATCGAAATGATTTCATTCTCTTTGTTTTCACCCGGCCATGCAGAACCGTATTTTTCTTTCATCAGTTCAGCCTGTCTTTCTATGATCGAACAGCCGACTTTGATGTCTTCAGTAATCACATTGCCGCCATAAGGAATCACCGAAGTGTGACGGATCATATTGTCTTTGAAAACCGCAATGTCGGTGGTTCCGCCTCCTATATCAATCAGCGCAACACCTGCTTCTTTTTCCTCGCTGCTCAGCGTAGCATCCGCAGAAGCAAGCGGTTCGAGCGTGATGGCGGTCAGATTCAGACCTGCATTTTTTACACAGCGTGCAATATTTTTAATCGAAGCGACCTGACCGACCACCACATGGAAGTTTGCTTCCAGACGGCTGCCGTACATACCGATCGGTTCGGTGGTTTCCTGACTGTCCACTTTGTATTCCTGCGGAAGAACGTGTATGATTTCTTCGCCGGGCAGCATCACCAGTTTGTGCACCTGGCTGACCAGTTTTTTCAAATCGTTTTCATCAATCACATCTTCAAAATTCGGACGTGTGATGTAATCACTGTGCTGCAGAGAACGGATGTGCTGACCGGCTATGCCTACCGTTACATCCCTGATTTGGATTCCGGACAGCTTTTCTGCCTGTGCCACCGCTTCTTTGATCGACTCAACAGTTTGGGTGATGTGGGTCACCACTCCTCTTTTCACACCGAGACTTTTGGATCTGCCGACACCAAGCACCTCGATTTTGCCATGTTCGTTTTTTCGGCCGACCATAGCGACAATCTTGGTTGTTCCTATATCCAGTCCGACCGCAATTTTGTTAGTTTTCATCATTTTTTCTTTTGGTTGCTACAATTTGGTTTTTATATTTCAGGTTAATTTTGCTGTAATAATTCAGTCCGACTTTGTCGAGATACTGGTCATAAAACAGTATCAATTTTTCAAATTTTTCATCGAAATCCCTTAATTCACCAAATTCAATGATGTAGTTTCCTTTGTTAACAAACAAATTAAACGAATTTGGCTCCACCTTTTTAACAGCGATAATATGTTTTTTCAACAACTTATCAGCCGAAATCGCCTCTGACAGCGCCTTCAGTCCGCTGAAATCAGATTTTTTAATGGGTCCGCCCGCCAATAAAACCTGGGCAGAATACAGATTTGACAATGGGATTTTGGTCAGCTCGTCTGACAGATAATATTCTTCAACTCCTGTGTTGACACGCATTATCGGCGTTTTCTGATTGATTTTCACACTCAGATTTCCGTCCACATCTTTAAATACTTCAGATTTTTTTACAAACGGATTCTGATTCAGTGATTTTTCAATTTTTCTGATATTGAGATTTCCCAGCGGTGTAGAACTGACACGCAAATCCTTTCCGTCGAGCAGATTTCTGACCAGTTCGTCATTTACAAAACGGTTTTCAGAACTGTGATCGATCTCGATCAAAACATCAGCGACAGGTTTGCAGGCATGTCTTTTGGCCGAAAAACTCACCAGAAAAATGAACACCGCAATGCCCAAAAACAGTTTCAGTATTTTGAGTTTAGTTTTCATTCAGCCAGTTTTTTATCTGTTTGACCAAAGTATCTATATTGCCCGCTCCGGCGGTTACTATCACATCAAAAGACCTGGTTTTGATTTTGTCCATCGCAGCTTTCAGCGAACTGACTTCCTTGGCTTTCAGATTTACTTTTTTGAGCAGTTCATCCGAAGTAATTCCTTCAATCGGGAGTTCTCTCGCCGGATAAATATCAAGCAGCAGCAATTCGTCAAATCTTGAAAGCGAATCTGCCATTTCATCCATAAAATCTCTTGTCCGGGTATAGAGATGCGGCTGAAAAATTCCAAAAATCTTTTTGCCCGGAAACATTTCTCTCAGCGTATGAGTCAGCGCATTCAGCTCGGTCGGATGATGCGCATAATCGTCTATATAAATTTTCCCGCCGATGTCCCAACGGTTAAATCTCCTTTTGACTCCTTTGAAATCATCCAGTGCTTTTTTGATGATTTCAACCGGAACTTTCAGATAAAGCGAAACCGCAATGGCAGCCGTAGAATTCTCAACATTGTGCCTGCCCGGATGATTCAAAACAAATTCGGGAATCAGTCCGTCTGGTGTTTTTACATCAAAATGATATGCACCGTCCACAACTCTGACATTGATTGCATCATAATTTGCACCGCATTCAACCCCGTAAGTCGAGCCGTTCTCAAGCGAAAGACCTTTTCTGAAAAACAGTTTTTCTGTAATCTTATGGCTGAATTCAACAAAGCTCTGTTTGAAATGTTCGGGATCTCCGTAAATATCCAAATGATCGGGATCGATCGAAGTAACCACCCCGATTTTGGGTGAAAGTTTCAAAAACGAACGATCGTACTCGTCCGCTTCAGCCACCGTATATTTATTTCCTTTGTACAGAAAATTGGTATCGTAATTCTCAACAATTCCGCCCA
>JACFND010000041.1:12526-14363 GCA_019455045.1 Flavobacteriia bacterium | reverse complement strand
CCGATTCCTCCGGCTCCGATGAAATAATAATATTTTTTATCGGTTACTGTCATTTGATCCGGCTCATTAAAATATCCACAATCTCCTTTGTCGCATCGGGTTTTCCCAACTGCTTTATATTTTCTGAAAGCATTTTCTGCTTTTCTTCGTCTTTGATCAATTCCAATGCGGTGCTGACCAGTTTTTCGGCAGCTTCCGTATCGCTCATCATCACGGCAGCACCTTTGTCGGCCAGTGATTTTGCATTTTTTGTCTGATGGTCTTCGGCGGCATACGGAAAAGGCACCAGCACCACCGGTTTGCCGACCAGACAGAGTTCCGAAATCGCCATCGCGCCTGCTCTCGATACAATCAAATCTGCAGACGCAAAGGCTGTTTTCATTTCATAAATGAATTCGGTCAGATGAATTCCGGAATCGTCATTTTTTATTTCTCTTTTGAGGTTTTCGAAATCCAGCTTACCTGTCTGCCAGATCAGCTGAACATCATTTTTCAGAATTTCTCCAATCCCTGCTTTCCATGCATTGTTGAGCGTTCTCGAACCCTGACTGCCACCTATCGACAATATTGTCTTTTTGTCCGGGTCCAGACCAAACGATCTGACTGCATCTGATTTGTCGGGAAGCTTTGTAAAAATCTCTGACCGAATCGGGTTTCCTGTGTAAAAAGTTTTATCAGCCGGAAACTGACTGATGTCCTGATAAGCAACACAAATTGCGGCTGCTTTGTTTTTTAATAATTTATTGGTGATTCCGGGAAATGAATTCTGTTCCTGGATCACAACCGGAATTCCTTTTTTTGATGCCTGCCACAAAAGCGGTCCGCTGGCATATCCGCCGGTACCGATGGCTGCATCTGGTTTGAATTCCGTTATAATCTTTTTGGCAAGATTCAGGCTTTTGATGAGTTTGAACGGAAATTTAAAATTTGAAAACAGATTTCCTCTGTCAAATCCTTCGATCGGAAGACCTTTGATCGGATAGCCCGCCTTTGGAACTTTCTCCATCTCCATTTTTCCAAGTGCGCCCACAAACAGTATTTCGGCTTCGGGAAAACGGTTTTTGATCTCATCCGCAATCGCAATTGCCGGATAGATATGACCGCCGGTTCCGCCTCCGCTGATAATGATTTTAGGCGATGTCCTGGATAACTTCATCTGTATTTTTTCTTTCTTCCGATTTAATTTCCTCGGGTGACATGATCGCCCGGCTCACACTCAAAACAATTCCAAACGCAATACAGGTAACCCAAAGCGAGGTACCTCCGTAACTGATCATTGGAAGCGGCTGACCCGTCACCGGGAAAAGACTCACTGCAACACCCATATTGATAAACGCCTGGAAAATTACAGGAAGACCGACCGCGCAAACCACAAGCGTACCAAAGATGGTGTGGATCTTGGTCGCGATGATCGTCATCCTGAAAAGGATCAGTAAGTAAACAAATATCAGTCCTCCCGCTCCGAGAATTCCGTATTCTTCAACAATAATTGCAAAAATAAAGTCGGATGAAGACTGTGGCAAAGTCTGTTTGAAAACGCTTTTGCCGGGACCAACACCCCAGAGTCCGCCGCGATTGATCGCAGCTTTGGCATGATGCACCTGATAGGATTCGATACCGTCGTCATTTGAGAAATTCTCAATCCTCGACTGCCATGTATGAACCCTCGAACTCGGCAGGATTTCGGGATGATTCAATGCCACATAAATAAATGCACTGCCCGCAACTATTCCGGTTCCGACAATCACCAGCAGATATTTGATTGGAAAACCGCCGATAAACAAAAGCACAAGACACATTGCAAAAAGGATGGCCGCAGTGGATCCGTTGGCAGGCA